>CAZPUI010000428.1:0-5063 GCA_964589695.1 uncultured Solibacteraceae bacterium
ATCCGCCCTCGATGGGCGCCCGAGCTCGGCGGAGCTCTGGGAGCTGTGGTTGGCGCTGCAGGCGCCGGCGGGGGGGCGGGACCTGAGGGAACTGCTTTCACGGCTTGAGCCTGCCCCGGGCACGAAGCCCTGGCCCCCCGAATTCCTCATCCCAAGCTACCTTCGTCATTGCAGGACAAGACAGCAGTGGACCCCGATCGTGGAACTTGCCCAAGCCCAATGGAAGGGTCGGGAGGCTGGTCCTTCCTTTGAAACCACCCGGGAAGCCTGGATGCGCTGTTTCGAAATCCTGTTGGAAGCGTTCCTGCAGCAGGGGCAGACCCTGCAAGCCGATGATTTCCTGCGGGAATGGTGCGCATCCAAGGGGTGGCCAGGCGCGGTTCCCCGTGCGGTGCAGATGGCCCATCGTCTCAACCACACCTCCCTGGCGGCGGCCTGGGAAACTCTGGCGGGAGACCACGGAAAGCTACCGTCCCAGCAGTGATGGGACGTCTGTCCCCGGGGGATTGCCCATTGATCGGTGGATCTTGGCCATTCATCGATCCTCGTGTCTTGAGGTATCCTTGGCCGTCTACCCTGGTTCATCTCCTTGAAAGGTTACCCCCATGAAGCGGCGCACCAAGTGGATCCTCTGGCCCTCCGTGGGGCTTCTCGTGCTGGTGGTCGGGGGCTACTCCTGCCTGGGCCGTGGCAAGGGCGAGGTGCTCTACACCACCGAGGCCGCCAAGCGCCAGGACCTGCGGGAGAGCGTGTCCGCCACGGGGGAGATCCAGGCCAAGACCAAGGTGAACGTGGGCACGGCCGTGGGGGGCGAGATCAAGGAGATCCATGTCAAGGATGGCCAGTGGGTGAAGACTGGGGATCTGCTGGTGACCCTGGACCAGGAGCGCTTCCGGCAGCAGTTTGCCCAGGCGGAATTCAGCCTCAAACAGTCCCGGCAGGATCTGAAGAATGCCGAGGCCACCTTCGCCAAACAGCAGGCCACCTTCCAGCGCCAGGAGACCCTGCACCGCCAGGGCATCCTGAGCAACGAGGACTTCCAGACCGCCAAATTGACCCGGGAGAATGCCGAGAATTCCCTGGAGCGCTCCAAGGTCTCGGTGCAGCAGGCCCAGGCCCAGCTGGCCCTGGCCCAGGATTCCCTCTCCAAGGTCACCATCCGCGCCACCATGCCCGGGCGGGTGACGGGGCTCCAGGCGGAGAAGGGTGAAACGGCCATTGCGGGCCAGACCAACATCGCCGGGGCCGTGCTCATGGTCATCTCCGACATGAGCGAAATGCTGGCGGAGATGAAGGTGGGGGAACTGGATGTGGTGAAGCTGAAGGAGGGGGCCCCCGCCGAGGTGCAGGTGGACGCCCTGCCGGGGCGGACCTTCCAGGGCAAGGTGGTCTCCGTGGCCACGGCCGCGGATCGCACCAGTCGGGGCGGGGGTGGGTTCGGGGGTGGCAGTCAAGACAGCCAGAACTACAAGGTCCGGGTGCAGTTGACGGGCACGTCCGAGGAACTTTCCGCCCTTCGCCCCGGCATGAGCTGCAGGGTGGCGGCCCTGGCCCTTGAAGCCAAGAATGTCCTCACGGTGCCCATCGCAGCCATCCAGGAGCGGGAGGAGAAGAAGAAGGAGGGCGCCGGGCTGCTCAGCCAGTCCCGGACCGTGGTCTATGTGCTGAAGGATGGCAAGAGCGCGGAGCGGGTCCTGAAGACCGGTCTGGTGACCCGCAAGGCCGTGCAGGTGCTGGAGGGGGTCTCGGAAGGCGACGTGGTCATCACCGGCCCCACCAAGTCCCTCACCAACCTGGGGGATGGCATGTCCGTGAAGACCGCCAGCCGACCTGTGAAATGAGCTTCTCCCTGCCCGAACCCCTCCGGGCGGCCCTCCAGAGCCTGGGGGCCAACCGCATGCGCAGTGCCCTCACGACCCTGGGCATCGTCATTGGCGTGGCCTCGGTGGTCATGGTGATCCAGCTCACCCGCGGCCTGGAGGGCCGCATCATGAAGGAGATCAGCAAGCAGGGGGCCCACAGCTTCCAGCTCTCCTCCCGCGTGCCCTGGAAGCTCATGGAAGAGGGGAAGGTCCGCAGGATGCCCGTGGAACCCGTTCAGGTGGCGGAGTTGCGCGCCCTGGTGCCCCAGATCACCGTGGTCTCGCCCCGGATCTACGGTTGGCAGGGACCCGAGCTGAAGCATCGAGGCGCCGCGGCGCGACCTCAGTTCCAGGCCATCGATGAACAGGGGCTGGGGTTGTCCAACCTGGAACTGGCGGCAGGCCGGAACATCACCCCCACGGAGCGGGTCTTCCGGAGCCCCGTGGTGATCGTGGGCCACGGCCTGGCCCAGAAGCTTGGAGTGGGTGAGGATGCCATAGGCCGTCTGCTCACCTTCGGGGGCCAGTCCGCCGAGCTCATCGGCATCCTCAAGCCCCAGGACATTCCCTTCGCCGGGGAGGATGGCCAGGAGTATGGCCCCGACGCCACCGTGTTCTTCCCCTTCGGGGCATTCCGGGAGCTGGTGGCCAGTTCGGACTACGAGGATCCCTCGTACCACATCCTTGTCTCCCGTGACATTCCCTTGGAGGAGGCGGAGGAAGCCATGAACACGAGCTTCCGGGCCATTCGGGGCCTGAAGGGCAAGGAACCGGACAACTTCACCATGGAGTCCAGCCAGGAGGAGGAAAAGGAAGTCCGCAAGGTGATGAATGTCCTGATGCTGGCCTCGGGCGGTCTCCTCTCCCTGGCCCTGGTGGTGGGGGGTATCGGCGTGATGAACATCATGCTGGTCACGGTGAAGGAGCGCACCCGGGAGATCGGTGTGCGGAAGGCCCTGGGGGCCCGGCGACGGGTCATCCTGGTGCAGTTCCTGGTGGAGGCCGTGCTCCTCTGCGTGCTGGGGGGGCTGGTGGGCCTGCTCCTGGGTCAAGGATTAGGCCAGCTGCTGAGCAAGACCCTGCTCCACCATGTGGAAACCCCCTCCCTTCTGGCCCTGGCCGTGGCCTTCCTGGTGCCCTCCGGGGTGGGGCTCTTCTTCGGGCTCTTCCCTGCCAGTCAGGCTTCCCGACTGGATCCCATTGAAGCGCTGAGGTACGAATGAGCTCTGCCTGCGTACATCCTACCCCCCCACCGTCCGGGCGCCCCAGGCCGCTCGGCACGGGAAGCGACTCCTGGAGCCGTTTCGCGAGCCGTCGCTCAACGGCCTTTGCTGGCGCAAAGGCCTTCCTTGGGCGCACCCTGGCATGAGCCGCCGCGCACCCTGGACCGAGCATCTGAACAGCGCCTTCCGCAGCATTGCCGCTCATCGCATGCGCAGCTTCCTCACCACCCTGGGCATCATCATCGGGGTCTTTGCCGTGGTGGCGGTGGTGAGCATCACCCGCAGCCTGGAGAAACGCATCCTGGTGGACATGCGGGCGGACAAGGGGCGGGTCTTCTCCCTGAGCGCCTACAGCCCCGATGTGAACCTGCGGAAGGTGCGCTTCCAGCGCATCTCCACGGAGATGGTGAACGAGTTGCGGGAGCAGGTACCCCAGATCCAGATGCTCTCCCCCATGGCCTTCATGGGCCAGCACGAACTGAAGCACCGTGGTCTTTCCAAGCAGGCCTCGGTGAATGCCATCGACGAGAATGGAGCCTACCTGCAGAACATGGAATTCGCCCATGGTCGCGGGTTCACCACCACGGATCGGCTGCTACGCCTGCCCCTGGTGGTGTTGGGATCGCGCCTGGCCCAGGACCTGGGGCTGGGGAAGGAACACCTTGGCCAGGCCATCACCCTGGCGGGCCAGACGGCGGAGCTGGTGGGCATTCTGGAGAAGGGCGGCTTCATGGGCTTTGATATGAACGGGGAGAGCGCCTTCGTTCCCTTCGGGAGCTTCAAGGGGCTCGCACCGGCCAAGGCCCTGGAATTCCCCCGCTGGACCCTCTTCATGGACGAGAGCCTGAGCCTCCAGGACGCGAAGGACAGGGTGAGGGATTGTCTCCGCGCCATCCGTGGCTTGAAGGCTTCGGACCCCGACAACTTCAGCATCCGCACCAATGAACGCTGGGTGGAGCAGGTCGCCAAGGTCACCACGGTCCTCATGGCCGCCGCCGGGGGCATGGTGGGCATCAGCCTCCTGGTGGGGGGCATCGGCGTGATGAACATCATGCTGGTGTCGGTGACGGAGCGCACGCGGGAGATTGGCCTGCGCAAATCCCTGGGTGCTCGGAGCCGGGATGTGCTGCTGCAGTTCCTCATCGAGGCCATGCTGCTCTGCGGGCTGGGGGGACTCCTGGGCCTGGCCCTGGGGGCCCTGGTGGGGGACTTGGTGGGACGCCTGGTGATGAAGGTGGTGGCGGGCCTGCCCGTGTGGGCCATGGTGACGGCCTTCCTCGTTCCCGCCGGCACAGGCCTGGTCTTCGGGCTCTACCCTGCCCGGAAGGCCGCCAAGCTGGATCCCATCGAGGCGCTGCGGGCGGAGTAACCCCGCCGGCGTGCGGGGCCCGAGGTTTACCCCCGACTTCGTTGATCCCTTTCCCTCGTGCGGGCCACGGGAAAGGGGACCCTTCCTGAACGCAACCTCAGCACCCCGGGCGCCATGTCCTGGCCCTTCACAGGGAGGGTCTCCCCGCCGGTGCCAGAGTCTGCAGCACAGCCCTCAGGTCCCGCACGGTGAAGGGTTTGGGAAGCAGCGTGACCCCGGCGTACTGGGTCGCCAAGGTGAGGGCGGTCTGGTCGGCCTTGCCCGTGGCCAGGACCACGGGCAGGTTCGGATCGCCCTTCCGGATGTGGCCAAGGCATTCCTGGCCGCCCATTCCAGGCATGTTGACGTCCAGTACCACCACATCCGGTCTGGGGCCCCGTCGGAGCAACTCAAGGGCAGCCTCACCGCTGGTGGCCTTGGTGACCCTGTGGCCCAGGGCCGTAAGGACGGTGAATCCGGCCTCCAGCATCAGGTCGTCGTCGTCCACCAGGAGGACGCGCATCCCCGTGGCCTCACTTTCCCGGTGAGATGGGTCGGGCGAGGGCTCGGCCACCCCTGGGTTGCTTGCGGGAAAACGCAGGGAAATGCAGGTGCCTTTGCCCGGTTGGC
>CAZPUI010000429.1:0-5044 GCA_964589695.1 uncultured Solibacteraceae bacterium
CTCCTCCTAGATTCCCGTGGAGATGTGCCGGCCGGGGAACTTCGAGCACCTCCGCTTGATGGCGGACAGGCGCACGATGCGGGTGAACGCCCTCGACAACGTCGCCGACGAGTGTGCGATCCAGGACATCCTGGCGGAGGAGACGTACCTGGCCTTTGGGCCCGAAACCCTGGCTGAGGCACGCAACCGGTGCTACCACCTGTGCCGCCACTGCCACCCGGCCGGCGAGGCCGACGATTCGACGTCGTCTGCGTTCGCGCTGCGTGCACCGGTCTCTGGGTCCGTGATCGAACGATCGGCGAGGCTCGGCCAGATGCTCGATCCTGCCGCCCCGGCCTTTCGCATCGGTGACCTCTCGACGCTCTGGTTGACCGTCCACGCGTTCGAGCGCGACGCCGTTCGGATCGAGAACGGCGCGGCCGCCAGGATCGTGTTTCCCGCGCTTCCGGGCCAGGCCAATTCCGCCGGGCACCGTCGGAATAGCACCCCAAGCCTCCGCTGGTGCCGATCCAGAGATGACCGCTCCGGTCCACCAAGCTTCCGTGGACCGCTGTGGAGGGCAGCCCCGCCAGACTGAAGACCTGGAATTCCGGCCCACCTTGCAGTCGGTGGACCCCCTCGCCCCCGACCCACAGCCGACCGTCGCTGTCGATCCACAGGGCGGAAACCGTACCGGGGGGGATGCCGCGCTGGGGGTCGAGGTGCTCGATCTGGCCCTGGACCACCCGGCTCAGCCCTCGGCTATGGTTCAGCCACAGGGTTCCCTGGCCGTCTTCCACCAGGTAGGCCTCCCGAGAAAGGCCCACGGCACATTGGGAGCCAGGTCTTCCCAGGGTCCCTCGGGTCCAGGGGCTCGGAGCAGGAACCGGTAGCCCCGAAGCCAGAAGGTGCCTTGCCGGTCGATGACCATGGCCGTCACGCTGTCCTTGATGCGCTCCGGAAGCGGGTGGCTATGGAGCTTCCCCTCGCGGAGGAGGAGCAGCGTGCTGGTGTCCTTGGCGCGGTGGACCATCCAGAGATCGCCACCCTGGAAGACCGCCGTGGAAAGCCGTCCTTCCGGGAGTCCCTTCAGGGCCTGGAAGGCGCGATCCTTAGGGGCCAACAGTGCGCCGTGGTTGTTGCAGAGCAGAATCTCCCCGGTGGGTCCAAAGGCCACATCGTAAATATTGCGAGGCGCATCCTGCAGGGGCGCGAAGCGATCCCCGTGGGTGAACCAGGTCTTCCCCTCCGTGACCACCACCATGCGCCCGTCCCGGGAGGTCCAAAATTTGCTCACCCGGTCCCGGGGAAGCCCCAGGGCCTCCCCGAAGGGGCTCCAGCCACGGCCGTTGTGCCGGAAGATGCCCACGGGCGTGGCGGCCAGCAGAAAGCCCTGGCGGTCCTGGCCCAGGCCCTGGATGTCCAGGTGGCCCAGGCCGTCTTCCACCCCATAGGACCGAAACTTCAGCAGCGTCGGCGGAAGGGTCTGTGCGGCGATGGGAAGGAGGGCGAGGCAGAGGACGCTTATCCGGCCAAGGAGGAGCCGAGCGATGCGGAGGCGAGACACCGTGGCCATACCCAAACTCTCGGCATGTCCCCCTCTGGGAATGAGGAAACGGCAGGGAGCGCGCTCAGGCCCGTGTGAACAGGTTCTCGAGGCAAGCGCCACAGCCCGGGAAGCGCCTTGGGCAGGCTTCCCGAGCTGTGGTTTGGGGTCCAAGCTGGTTAAAAATCCAGGGGTCTACATCCATTAATCATGGGACCGGGACGGCTTCCCTACTGCGGCAGGCCTCCTGCGGAGCACCCAGGCCCCCCCGGGCCAATACCCCACTTCGCATGCCTTCCAGCGACAGGCTCGCCATCCCGGTCTTTTTCGGTCAGCGCTGCTCCACCTTCAGGGTGCCCACGCTGAGGTCCACGGCGTTGAGGGTGCCGTCCTCCGCCCACACCCGGGCACTGTCCTTGGGGACCACGAGTCGGGGTGGATCGGACAAGGCGGGGGTTTCAATGGCCAGGCTCACCAGGGGCACACCGGGGCCAAAGGCAATGGCCGGGGCGGTGTCCCCCTTCTGGCAGATGGCCACCTGGAGGGTGCCGTCAGGGGCGGCTTTCGCCGTGAAGATGGAGCGGGCGCCGGGGCCCAGGTTGAAGGCCTTGTTCTGCACCAGCTGGGCGTCTCCCGTGTCCACCTTGGTCCATTTCTGATCGGGGGTGCCGGAGAGCTGGAGGGCGAAGGCGATGCCGCGGCCGGCGGTGCCCGCGGGGCCCACCAGGTTGAGCACCAGGCGGGTGGAGGTGGAACGGACCGTGTCCCTCACCAGGCGGTAGGTGCCGGACGTGGGATCGGTGTAGACCAGGACGGGGGTGGTCACGGTGGGGGTGTTGGACTTGTGGCAGGCGCCCAGCACGAGCAGGGCCGTGGCACTGACCGACATCAGGATGCGATGGGTGAAGGTCTTCATGGGGGCTCCTGCTACTGGCCGGAAAGGAAGCTGGTGAGGTCGTGCTCGTCCACGACGCCATCCTCGTTGAGGTCCGCGATGGCATAGCGCTCGGACCACTTGGGATCGCTGTGGGTGCGGCCGTAGGCCCGGGCGATCACCAGGGTGTCCAGGTGGTTCACCACGCCATTGCCATCAAGGTCGCGGCTCAGGGCGGGAAGCACCGTGAAGGTCTGGGTGGAGGTCACGATCCCCGCGGCATGGACCAGGGTGATGGGACCGCTCTGGGCACCCCCGGGCACCTTCACCAGGAACATGTTTCCCGCGGTGTTGGTCCCCGTAAGGGTGGCCTTCACGCCACCTCCGAAGATGACCTGGCTGATGTTCTTGAGGTTCGTGCCCTCCAGGAGGATGTCCGAGCCCACCTTGCTCCGGGGGGGGGTGATGGATGTGATGGTGGGGGCGGTGGCCGGGTCCACCGCCACGGCGCCAGCTTTGATGGAGTAATAGTCCACGGCGAAGGCGGTCTTGAGGGCCGCATTCTCGCGCATCTGGATCTGGAGCATGACGGTCTTGCCCTTCCAGGGGCTCAGGTCGACGGTCTCCTGGACCCAGGCATTGGGCTTGGGGTCATTGTTGGCAAGGACCTTCGCATTCACCGGGGTGCTGCCGCTGGGCCAGACCACGAAGGTCAGGGTGTCGTTGGCCTTGGCCTCCGTCTCTTCCGTGGTGAGGTAGCGCCAGAAGCTGAGGGTGGCGGGCTGGTTGGCGGGCAGGCTGAATACCTGGCTGAGGTTCTGGAAGGTGGTCTTGCCGAAGCCGCCGAAGGTGGCCATGTACTTGCCCGATTTGGGGCTGGCGGCGGCGCCACCGCCCAGGCCCGCCAGGGTGCTCGCCAGACCCACCCCCCCGGACTGGCTCCAGGAACTGGCCCCCATCTCGAAGTCGGGATCCCAGAGCAGTTCCGCGGGATCGTTGAAGACCTGGAAGGGCTGCGCGGCCTTGGCCACGTTGCCCCCCTTGTCCTGGGCCGTGGCGGTCATGGTATGGGAACCGTTCTTGAGCTGCGCCGTGTCCAAGGTGAAGGTGTAGGGCGGCTGGGTCAGGGTGGCCAGACTGTTCGCGTTGAACGTGAAGTTCACGGAGGCGATGCCCGCATTGTCCGCCGGGGTGGCGGTGAACGTGATCTTGCCGTCGGCCTTGGTGCTGCTGAGGGTGAGGGTGGGCAGGACGATATCGTCCCCGGTGCCCGTGGCCACGCCCACATTGATGCCCGCGAAGGCTTCCCGCACGGCCTGGAATTCAGGGGAGCCCATGCCGTAGAGGTCCGTGGCGGACCGCAGCAGGGCCGAACGGGCGTGCACGTAGTTGGAGTCGGACATCAGGTAGCAGGTGAGGGCCCGGTACCAGATGCGGGCAGCCTTGTCATTCCCGAGGCCCTTCATGCCGAGGGGCAGGTACGAGGTGAAGAAGGGGTTGTCCGCACCCTCCAGGGTCTTGGGCTGGTCGCTGGCCCCCTGGGACAGGAAGTAGAAGGCCCGATTCATGGGGCCGCTGCTGAAGTGGACATCGATCTTGTAAAGGTCCGGTGTCCAGGCATCCAGGCTGCCCTGCTTGCCCCCGTACTGGGACCAGTCCAGGCTGGGCTTGTGCATGAAGCGCCCGGGCTCCAGGCCGATGCGCTCGCCCATTGTCCAGTTGCCGCCGAAGTCCGGGACCGTGCGTCCCTTGGCCCCGGCCACCAGGGCGTAGAACTCGACCATGGTGGCGAAGATGTCCGAATTGGCCTCGTTCAGGCCGCCGCTCTCGCCGGAGTAGGTGAGGTTGGCCGTGAGCCAGCAGACGCCATGGGCCAGCTCGTGCCCCACGATGTCCAGCTGGGTCAGGGCATCGAAGCCGCCGTTGGTGGCCCCGGAGCCATCCCCGAAGGCCATGCAGTAGCAGCTCGAGCTCCAGAAGGCATTGTTGTATTTCTTGTTCATGTGGACATACATCGCCACTGAGCTGCCTTCCTGGTCCAGGCCCTTGCGGCCATGGATGTTCAGGAAGTAGTCCCAGGTGGCCTGAAGGCCGTAGGCCGCGTCCACCGCCGCGGTCTGGCCGTTGTCACTGGTGGTGGAATCATTGGCGGGGTTGTAGTTGGCCCCGTCGCCCCAGACGTTGTCCGCGTCGGTGTAGAGCACGGCATTGGCCATGTTGTTGGAATTCTTGATGTTGTAGATGGCGTTGCCCTGGGTGCCCGTGTAGGGGTGGGGTACGACGCCGCGGCTGGGGTCGCGCATCTCGAAGACCCCATCGTCCCGTTTGGTGGTGCTGAAGCGCACAATGCCGCTGTACTGGGAGCGCCCCACCGCCGTGGCGGGCCCTTCGGTCTGCAGGCTGTTCCAGGACTTCAGGATCTCCCCGCTGTGGGCATCCACCAGGGTGTCCCGGTGTGCGATGCCATCCAGGTCGTTCTGAAGCTCCTGGTGGATGTGGTAGGCCAGTACCAGGCGCTCCTTGACCCAGCTGGCCTCCAGGGCGTTGGGGACCTGGCCTTCCTGGGTCAGGAAGCGCTGGATCACCTGGCGCTTTACGGGGTAGACCACCAGCTCCGCCGTGGGGGCCAGGTGGTACGACCCCTT
>CAZPUI010000430.1:0-5037 GCA_964589695.1 uncultured Solibacteraceae bacterium
AGGAGTAAAAGCTCCCGCTTGGGGGCGGGGAGCCGGGCCAGGGCCCGCTGGAGGAGGTCCCCCTCCTCCGCCGCCGCCAGGACCCGGTGGGGCCCCTCCTCCTCGGCGACCACCGCCACGGCGGGCTCCAGGTCCACCTCCGGCCGGCGCCGGGCCAGGTGGTCCACGTGGACATTCCGGGCGATTTGGTAGAGCCAGGACTTGAAGCGTGACCCCGCCCGGAAGGTCCGGGCGTACTTCAGCGCCCGCAGGAAGACCTCCTGCACCAAGTCCTCGCTCGTGGCCCGCTGCCCTGTGATCCGCAGGAAGAATCCAAAAAGGGGTCCCCCATGCCGCGCAAAGACCTCCCCCAGCAGGTCCGCCTGCCCCGCCCCCACCCGCACCATGAGTTCACTGTCCTCCACCGGGCCCCCTGGGAAGGATTACCAGGAGGGGGTGGAAAGGTTTCAAGAAATCCGGCGGAGCCGGATTTCTAGAAGGGGGAAAGCACTTAATCTCTTATCCCAGGACCAGTCTCACAAAACCGAGCCCGAAGCCAAGGTCGGCCTATTTCTTGGGTAGGCCCTTCACATCCTTGGAATCTTGAGTGCCCTGGGGCTTGGGGAGATAGGCCTTCAGGTAGTCTTCGAGGGGTTCCCCGTTCTGGGTCATGGTTTCGGCTTCTCGCGTGTAATGGACTTCTGTAATGGCCTTGTCGGAGTAGAACTCGACCTCGCCTTTCCAGGTGATCCGCCAGTTGAAGTCCCGGGAAGTGGGCACGGACTTCAGGCTCGTGTGGGCGCCCTTCGGGGGTGCGATCTCCCGGATCTTCCCCGTGCGCGGCTCCAGGGCATACCAGTTCACCTGGCTGAAAACCTCGTCCAGGACCTTCTGGTCCTTCCCCCGTGTCGAGATCAGCGACTGGAGCACCGCGGGGTTGCGGATGCCGCCCTCCCCCATAGGGACTTCCGTGAGAAAGGCCTTGCTCTGGAACACCGCATCGCGCTGTCGAGCCGCAAACACGAGCTCATCGTGCTCGGTCCCCTGGAAGCCCAGGAGGGCCTGCAGGGGCCAGTCCTGGAAAAGCTCCTTTTCGGGCAAATCACTGAAGAGGCGCACCGTACGTCGGTGCCTGCCGGTCTGGCCATCAAAAATGATGAAGCACCCCCATTTGCGCAACGGGAGCACCAGCAGATCTCCAATTCGAACCACCATGGGCATCCAGAAGGCCTCTTCGAGGAAGAAATCCTTTCCTCCAGCCCTCCGGGGGATGAACTCCGTCTCGAGCCCAATGTCCGTGAAGCTCCTCAACTGGAGTTGCTCGGTCCCCTGCCGTAGGCCCAGGGTCACCACAGGAACCAGGCGCCCGTTGTCTTGAAACAATGGGCAGCACACAAAGGCCAGGAAGTGGTCCTGGGCAAGGGGAAGGATGCGATTTGGGATGCACCGCGTCCCTTCCTCTGGACGCCACACGGCCACCCGCTCCCAGGATGATTCACCGAATTTCCAGACTTCCAAACCGCCACCCTGGAACCGGTTGGCCCAAAGGGCTCCATCAAACCAGTCCACCACCTTGAATTCGACCTTGGCTTGCCTGGGCATGGGGATCTTGCGGATGCTGCCCTTCGGGCCGTAGATCCAGGCGGCATCCTCCCAGGTAGGATTGAACCTCACCAAGCGCCCCTGGTCCCAAAGGGAAAGGAAGTGCGTGGGTCGGCTTTCGCCCGCCCCCAAGCAAACCCCCAGAAGGGAAATAAGAAGGAAAAGGAGCTTAGCCATCAGTAGGGGCGGTCAGTGCAAATCGGCATGCCCCAAAGCCGACACCATTCTTTGGCGGACGGCAGGTCATCGAATTCATCGCCGACAACATTGCTGTTGTAGCCCTTGGCCCATTTGATGGCCCCGTTGTAATACGTCACCTTATGGATGCTATGGGAATCACCACAGGTGTAGACATTGCACCTGCTTCCACCCTTGAATTCATCATCGAATTCATCTTCATCCATTCGGAGCACATAGACCTCGGAGACATGCTCCAAGGGCAGAAGTGGAAACCCTTTTTCAGCCAAAGAGAGACCGGGAAGTGCTGGCTGACTCAACAATCCAGCCGCGAGCAGAATGGCCGTGAACATGAATCCTCCTGTAAATAGGGCAATCACGAAGCCCCAGGGTTCAGCCTACCCACCCTAAAAATAAAAAAAACAAAAACTCACCACTCATCAAACTACGATGGTTCCATTTTTAAAAGATCAACAACGACACGGCCCCCCACCGCCTCGTGGGGGTGATCGTGAGCCGCTCGAAGCAGCCTTGCGAACCCCGGTTTGGAGCCGGTGCCCCTTCGGACTGCCTCGGCCAAAGTCCTTCGCGCCGAGCGGAGGGTGCACTTTCCAGAATGGCCGTTCAGGTCCCACCCCTCATAACGCTGAGCTGACAGAGGACCGTGGGCGCGGGGAACAGCGCAGAGCTGGCCATGTGGAGAGGGTGGTCCGGGCCTTTCAACGGTGGAACTAAGCGCAGCTCCGACTTCCTCTGCGCGCCCTGCCATGCAAGGGGGAGCGACCTGCACCAGGTGGCAGATCTTGAAATTCATGTTTCAAAGCGACACAACGCCCGCATGAACCCAACCCCAGCCATCCCAGCGCCCACCCCCCTCTTGAAATCCGGCGCAGCCGGATTTCAAGAACCTACTTCAACGGATACACATCCTTGGGGTAGCTGAGCCCCAGGGACTTCAGGGAGGTGTCCTGGGCCAGGGGGGGCAGGCCCACGAGCCTGCGGCGGGCATCCACCTGATCGGGGTCGGCGATGGGCCAAATGTAGCCCTTGCCTTGGAAGAAGGTGCTCTGGGTGCCGTACACCTGGGGCTTGCCCTTGTACATGAGGATCCGGTCCTCCAGGAGGGCCCCCATGGACTGGGGCAGGTCACCTGCTTCCACCGAGCCTCGGACCAGGGGTTGCCAGCGCTCCTGCAGGGACAGGGGCGCGTGCTGGAGCACCAGGAAGGCGCCGATCATGCCCTTCTCGCCGGCCTTGGCCTTGGTGGGCCAGCCACATTTCTGGACGATGGCCATCAGGCGCCGCTGGTTGCGCTGGTCCCGACCTTGATCCAGGTTCGACACCATCTTCAGGGCATCCACGGGCTTTCCGGGTTCCTGGACGGGCGCCTTCCGGTGGCCCTGGTCGTCTTCCAGGAGGTCCTCCAGCATCTGTTTCACCTGGCCGCAGTCCACCGCCGCCAGGTCCTCCGCCGTGGGTTCGGGCAGGGGTGTGTTGGGCCGCAGGAGAGGATCCCCCAGCTTGGGTCCCTTTTGGCGTTCGGCTTCGGTCTTCTCCCGAAGGACCATCACCTTGAGATCCCCCTTGTCGTCCACGTAGAGGTCCAGGGTGTATCCCCCCTGGAGCTTGCCCATGAGGGCCGTGGGGGCCACCGGACGTCCCTCATGGTCCTGGACGGGGATGGATCCATCCAGGGTGAGGGTTCGCCCCTGGGCCTTGGCCTGGTCCCGGGTGAGCTTCTTCAGGCCCTCCAGGCTCACCTGCCCGAAGGCCATGGATCCCAGCAGGACGAGTCCCAGCCAGATTCGGTTCAGCGTCATCGCATCCTCCCGCACCTTCAGGGTGCCTTCAGGGAACGATGCGGTTTGGGCGGGCGTTTAGGGGCCAGCCAGCATTCGTTTTTGGTAACCGTTCAGGTCACGGCGAACGGCGAGGGAAGGTCCGTGCCCAGCGCTTTCGGTGTGGTGGGGCCGGAACGGCTACCATTTTCGGAACTCCAATCCTCTGTACCAGCAGTTGGTGCCTGGGAATCCCTGAACCGCCATGACAGACCCTACAAGGAGGCACGATGCAGAACGACCACATCATCCTTGGCATCCACATTACGGATCGTCTGCAGCACGCCGGGGAGGTTCAAAAGGTGTTCACCGAGTACGGATGCAACATCAAGACCCGCCTGGGACTGCATGAAACCAATGAGAATTTCTGCTCCCCCAGGGGTGTTGTGATTCTCGAGCTCTTGGGCGATGCCGGTGTCTGGCAGGGCATGAAAGCCAAGCTGGAAGCCATCGAGGGCATCGAAGTCAAGGAGATGATTTTCAGTCACTGACCTCGGGCGCGTGGGGTCCGCCCAAGGGACCCGAACGCATAGAAAGTCAGTCGACCCGCGCCGTCCGCTCGCCATCGGCCCATAGCAGCTTCGCCTGGGCCCCGGGGGCCAGGGCTTGGGCCCGGGTCACGGGGACTCCGGCCTCGTCCCGCACCAGGACGAAGCCCCGGGCCAGGGGTCCCTTGGGATCCAGGCCCTGGAGCCGGGTGGCCAGGACCTCCAGGCGCCGGGCGCGGTCCGCCAGGAGACGGTCCAGGGCGGGTCCCAGACGACGGGTGGCGGAGACCAGACGGGGGCGGTCGGGTTCCCCCACCAAGGTGGCACCGGCGTGAAGCAGGCGCTGACGCAGGAGCCCCAGGCGGGCCTGGGCCTGTTCCACCCGACGCTGGGGATGGGCCAGGGCCAGGCGGTGGCCCAGGGCTTCCAGGCGGAGCCGGGAGCCGCGGAGGACCTCCAGGCGGCCCAGGCGTTCCCGGAGGTGTTCCAGGCGCTGGCCCGCCCGCTCCAGACGCCGGGGCAGGGCCTGGAAGGCCGGGCCATCCGCCAGCTGGTGGAGGGTGGCCTCGAAGAGGCGCAGGCGCCATTCCATGCGGGACACCAGGCGCTCAGCCCGGCGTTGGAGCTCCGAGGCCAGCTGGGCCCGGTCCGGGGTGGCCAGCTCGGCGGCCTGGCTGGGGGTGGCCGCCCGGCGATCCGCCGCCAGGTCCACCAGGGTGGTGTCGATCTCGTGGCCGATGCCCGTCACCACGGGGATTCGGCACTCGGCCACGGCCCGCACCAGTTCGGGATCGTTGAAGCCCCAGAGGTCCTCCTGGCTGCCGCCCCCCCGCACCAGCAGAAGGACTTCGCAGCCCCAGAAGGCGTCCTGCACCTCCAGGAGGGCCATGAGGTTCTCGGGTACGCAGCGTTCGCCCTGGGCCGCCGCCGGGGCCACCAGAAGGTCGATCCCC
>CAZPUI010000431.1:0-5032 GCA_964589695.1 uncultured Solibacteraceae bacterium
GTGCTATTTGCTCTGGTTGTCGAGGCCCTCAGATAGTGTTAACAGGCCCTAGGCCAACAGGGCCACGGCCCGTGTCCAGCCCGCGCTGGCGCCTCGGATCTTGACCGGGAAGCAACTGACCATGAATCCATCGGGGGGCAGGACCTCGAGGTTGTGGAGCTTCTCAAGATGGCAGTAGCCGATCTCGCGGCTGGCCTTGTGGCCTTCCCAGATGCGGGCGGCGTCCCCATCCTCCGAAAACCGCCGGGCCATGTGGGGGAAGGGTGCGTCCCAGCTCCATGCATCCGTCCCCGTGATGCGCACCCCGCGCTCCAGCAGGTAGAGGGTGGCTTCCCTCCCCATGCCGACCCCGGCGGAGAGGTAGTCCGGCTGGCCGTACCGGGAACCCGCGCGGGTGTTCACCACCACGATCTCCAGGGGTTGGAGGGTGTGGCCAATGCGCTGCAGCTCCGCCTCCACCTCGGCCGCCGAAACCACGTAACCATCGGGCAGGTGACGGAAATCCAGTTTCACCCCCGGACGGAAACACCATGCCAGGGGCACTTCGTCGATGGTCAGGGCCCGCCGCCCCCCATCCTGGGTCGAAGCGAAGTGCCAGGGTGCATCCAGGTGGGTTCCGTTGTGGGTGAGGAGTTCCACCCGCTCCACCGCCCAGGCTTCGCCCGCGGGGAGGTCCTCGGCCCTCAGGCCGGGGAAGAAGGGCAGCAGCTGACCGATGGAAGCCTGGTGGTCGAAGTAGGTGATCCTGGGCCCATGGGGGGGCGGATCGGAGACGATATCGTTCTCCAGGGGCAGGCTGAGGTCGATGAAGGTGGTCATGAAGACAGCATACCCTTCGTTCCGCGTCCCCCCCCCACGCTCCGCCCAGATCTTCGCGGGCAGGATCTTGCTCGACTGTGCATGTTCATCCGAGTTCCCCTGCAAGCTGCTGGTTGGCGCTTTCAGCTTCCCAGATCAACTCGGATGAACAACCTGATTGGCACTTACAGCTAGCGGGGCACCCCGAACCTGAACACCCCTTCCTCCCACCTTGGGTTGGCGCGGGGCTCAAAGGTGGTGGTGATGCGGTCCAAGGAGCCCTTGGGCGCGGTGTTGGGCGTGTCCTCCACCACCTTCAGGACCAGGTGGTTGGCCTTGTCGATCCAAACGGTCGTGGCCCGGGTGTTCGTGACCGTCCCCGTCTTCCCGTAGGCCAGCCCCACGGTGGCGAGGACCTTGACGGTCCGGCGCCCATTCAGATCCTCCTCCCCCAGGATCTTCGGTTCGTTCAGGGCCACGAGGGGGCCCTGCAGGCCCGCCGCGGCAAAGAGCAGGGGGGCGATGTGCACGATGGCCCCCCGGGTGGGGTAGCTCGCCAGGGCAAAGGCATTGCCGCCCTTGCCCTTGGCGTAGGTCTCATGCACCCCCGACGCGGACCACCAGCTTTGAAAATCGCCCCCATCGCACCAGACCACGAGTCGCTCGCCCCCGGCTTTCCGGAATTCGAACAGGTAGTTCCGGGGCGTGCGGAAGGCGGTCCTGAAGGTGTGCGTCTCCCGGATCACGGCCGCCGTGGAACCGGGTCCCGCCATCTCGTGGGTGAGGGTGCCCGTATCGGCGTAGGACGCGAGGGCAGCATAGGCGGCCCGGCTGGCCTCGAGCAGCGCCTCGGCCTTGGCATCGGTCCCCGGGGGGTCCCCCCCCGCCAGGGCCAGGGCGAACAGGGGCAGGAGGTGGTGTCGCGTCATGAACCCTCCGGGTTGGAGATCTTGAGTTTCAGGAGGTAGGTGCCGTTCACCCGCCCGTTGCCCTTCTCCCGCTTGATCGTCTCTTCCACGATCATGGCCTTGGGGGTCTTCTTGACCGGGAGGCGCAGGCCTCCATCCCCCATGGCCCGGGTCAGGAAGAAGTCCCCATTCTTGAAGGGCAGTTCGAAGGCAATGGGCGTCAGCAGGGACAAGGAAAGCGGGGTGAACAGGACGTAGACAACCCGAGCCGCCGCTTCGTAGTCCTTGGTGGCGGCCTTCTTCCTCAGGGTGAGGACGCCCTGGATGATCTCCCCCTCCACGGGCACGAAAAAGGTGTAGGGACGCACGAACACCGCTGCAGCCTTGCCTTCCACCTCGATGGGTCGTTCTTCGGCGGGTTTGCCTTTGGGGTTCGTCAGGGTGCCTGTGAGCAGGTTCAGGAGCACGGGCTGGGGAAGGAGCTGTCGCTTGAAGCGGATGCTGCCGGCCATCAAACCCGGGTTCGACGACCTCAGCGCATCCTCGGTCATGCCGAACCGGATGGCCTGACCGATGAACTCACCATTTACGGCCACCGCACTTCCCGTCACGGCCTTCGCATAACGCAACTCCAACCGACCTTCAAACTCGATGTTGTAGGTCCACCAGGGTTTGTCGCTGACATCCCGGAACTCCGCATGCATGGAGCCGGAAAATTTTCCCGCCATTTTCTCGCAGTATTTCTTGAACTGCTGCTGGGCGATGAAGGAACTGATATCGAAGGCCATGCTCATCAGGTTGCCTTTGACCGCCCCCTTCAGGTGGGTGACCTGGAGGACCTTCTCCACCTGGAAGAAGCCCTTGACCTGGGATCGGCCCGCCGCAATGGCGACCTTCGAGGCCTCGGTGGCCGGGAATCCGAAGGTCGAGCGGAGCTTGTCCGCCAGGGCGCCCGCCTTGCTGGCCACATAGTCCGCCGCCACGGATTTCACGGCTTCGATCGGTCCGCCCATGAGGTTCACCAGGGCCGAAGCGAAGTTCATCCCCTCGATGATGCGTTCGATGGACTCGCAGAGCACATTCGCCCGGCGGCTGGTCTTGAGATCCTCCAGAATGCGCGTGCGCGTGGCCAGGGATTCTTCGGTCCAGGCGCGCAGCTTGAGCTTGAAGGGCTTCACCGCGGGCCGTGTGGTGGGATCCCCGTTCATGGCTCGCAAGGGGTCCAGGAGTTCGCGGAGTTCCCCCAGGTCCCGGACGCCCTGCCTCAGGGCGGGCAGGGCTTCCCCCAGCTTGGCCTTGGTGGCATCCCGGGCAGGGGAGTCCATCAGCAGGTCCACCTGCCGACTCACATCCCCAAGAATGTCGAGGATCAAGGCCTTCAGGGCCGCCACCTCCTTCTCGGCGTCCTCCACGTCGTCCAGGGATTCCAGCAGTTCCACGGAGAAGGAGCCTTGTCCGGGCAGCACCCCCTTTTGGGCCGAGGCGGTCACGCGGTACTCCCCCGCCGCTTCCGTGGCGGTGAAGGCGGTGCTGTACTCCCCATTGGGCGCAGGGACCACCACCAGTGATGCGAAGGTGCCATTGGGCTTGCGTATCGAGAGGTTCACGGGGGAGCGACCATCGGGGGGGGTGAAACCTTCGATCGTGACGGGTTCGCCCACCGCCACCCGGGGAGGCATGACCCTCACGGAGAGACCCACCTTGGCGCCTGCGGCCTCCTGGGCCCGGGCCGGCCAGGAACAGGCCAGGACCATCAGGCCCAGGGAGATGATCCACCTGGGAAGGAGACGCTGCGACCTCATTGCCGTACCAACTCCACACGACGGTTGCGCGCCCGGCCTTCCAGGGTGTCGTTGGAATCCCTGGGCCGGGATTTGCCGAAGCCCTGGGTGGTGAGCCTCGCCCCGGCCACGCCCCGGGTCCCCAGGGCCGCCTTCACGGCCTCGGCCCGACGCTGGGAGAGCTGCTGGTTGAAGGCATCCCCTCCGATGGCATCGGTATGCCCCCCCACGGAGAGCTTCCAATCGGGGTGCCTTTTCATGAGGGCGGCCAAGGTGGCCAGGGTGGGTTCGGATTCGGGGCGAATCGTGGCGCTATTAAAGGAGAAGAAGATGTCGTAGATGTCCACGGACTGCCCCTTCTTCTCCAGGGCGCGCTCGAGGGAGGCGAGCAGATCACCCCCCTCTGCAGCCTGGGTACCGGACTTGCCGGGCACGCCCTGCAACGGGATGTCGTGGCCACCACAGGAATAGGAGATGCGCACGACCTGAAGCACTTCCTTGTCGTCACTGGGGTGGGCAGGCTTGCCGGTGGCCTCGATGGCGATTTTGTTGAATTCTGCGGCAACGCCAATACCCAGTCGGAACTTAAGGGCGATGGGATTGGCAGGGTCATCCAGGAAAAAGAATTCCACCTTGTCGCCAAAGGTGTCGCCCGTGGCCCGCAGGGCTGGAAGCTGGGTGAGCTTGCCGTTCACGATCACGGGAAAGGTGGTGGGCTTGGGATCCCGGGTGAGCAGGTAGGTGACCTTGCCGTTGAAGATGTATTCCAGCTTCGACTTGTCCAGGGTCACCCCGGGCATGACATAGCGGATGAGGGTCAGTTCGGCCTTGCCCGTGGCCTTCAGCTTCTCGAACACGGCCCGGGAGGGCCCAAGGGAGGTGGTTCCAGGCACCACATTGGGCATGTCCTCGGTCCACACCACCAGGTACATGGGCGCATTTCCGTGGTCCTCCATCCGCACGGTGTGGTTCACCCGCGTGCTCTTCAGCACGGGCACATCGCCGAACTCCTCGGCGACCATGCGCTCGGAGGCATAGGCCAGGGTGATGGCCTTGGCATCCACCCCCATCACGCGCTTGATGGACTCGTAGTCCCCATCGGATTGGTTGATGGCGGTGACGATGGTGAGCCCAGGGCAGAGGGGGATCACCCCCCGCCGCTCCGCCTGGGGGACCGGGGGACCGGAAAGCCCTGGGTCGCGGGCGGGCGCCTTCCCTGCGCCCGGGCTGGCAGACAGGAGGCTCCCGAGCACCAGGAGGACAAGGGGAACGAACGGGATGGACATGGTGCGCTCCTCGGTCTTCGGGGGACCAGGAACTCATCGGGGGCACCCCGAAAACCATGAGATATTTTTTTATATGACAACACCCTTACAGGACAAAGGCGTCGGTTGTTAAAAACCTGTTCACATCTCATGCCTGGCGACCATCCAACCGACACAGATTCACCCCCCACGCGTCCAATGGAAGGAGTTCCCATGAGCACGCACGGCGCACCCTTTGGAGCCACGCACCTTGGACGACCCCATGGGTCCTGGGTGCCCC
>CAZPUI010000432.1:0-5019 GCA_964589695.1 uncultured Solibacteraceae bacterium
CCAGCACCTGGTCGCAGTTCTCGCCGGTCTTGGCGCTGATGTTCACGGCATGGGCCGTGTCCACCAGGCCGATGACCTGGTCGATCTCTTCGAGCACCCGTTCGGGTTCTGAACTGGGCAGGTCCGTCTTGTTGAGGACCGGAAAGACTTCCAGTTCGTTTTCCAGGGCCAGGTAGGTGTTGGCCAGGGTCTGGGCCTCCACGCCCTGGGAGGCATCGACCACCAGGATGGCCCCCTCGCAGGCGGCCAGGCTGCGGCTCACCTCGTAGGTGAAATCCACGTGCCCCGGGGTGTCGATGAGGTTGAGGGTGTAGGTCTCCCCGTCCTGGGCCAGGTATTTCAAGGTGACGGCATGGGCCTTGATGGTGATGCCCCGTTCCCGTTCCAGATCCATGTCGTCCAGGATCTGTTCCTGCATGTCCCGCTTGGCCACGGTCTGGGTGAGTTCCAGCAGGCGGTCCGCCAGGGTGGACTTGCCATGGTCGATGTGGGCGATGATGCTGAAATTGCGAATGAATTTTGGATCTGTCACGAAATACCTCGAACCGTCCATTCTACCGGTGAAGCCTTGCTCCGTCTTCTCTTGACCCTTCTGGTCTGCCTGCCGGGTTCGGGCCAGGTGGTCCGGGGTGTGGTGACCGATGGCCGGGCGCCCCTGGAAGGGGTCAGGGTCTACGCCGATCGGACGCGGCGCGTGGACCCACATCTTTTTGTTCCCCTCGCCCGCACGGGGCCCGAGGGCACCTTCTTCCTGCCCCAAGGGAAGGAGGACACCGTGCTGGTGATGGAAAAGGAGGGGCATGTGATGGATCTGGTGCCCGTGGCGGCGCTGGACAGGCCCGTGGTGCTCCCACCCCATACCCGCTTCCGGCGGGATCGCGTGCTCCTGGTGCGGGTGGACTTCGAGGGGATGCCTTCGGGGCGATCCGAGGAGGCGCTGAAACAGGATCTTTTTGGGCGCAGGCCGGGGGAGGCCAGTGCCGCCAGTTACCTCTACGAGGCCAGCAAGGGCGGACTGCTGCTGGAACCCGGGGTCACCCTGACCCTGAGGATGCCCGGTCTGGCAAGGCCTATCCCGGAGGATCGGGACAGGATCGTGACCTGGGTGCTGGACCAGCTCAAAGTCAGGGACCTTCGCACCGTGGACTGGGTGGATAACGCGACGGGTGAGCCTGGGGCGGACGGCAAACCGGATCACCTGTGGGTGGTGGTGCCCGGGCCCTGCAGCGCCGCGACGGGGAAGGAGACCCACTTCCCCGCCCGGAGCACCCTCTACCCGCTGACCTGGAAACCGGGCCACCGTTGGCCCGTGGTTTTTTTCACGGAGGAAACCCCGGTGGGGACCCTGGTCCACGAACTGCTGCACGCCCAGGGAGAGCATCGGGTCGACGATTACTACGTGGAGGGAAGGGCAGGGACCGCGGGCACCTGGGACCCCATGGATGCGGGGCAGCTTCTGGGCTGGGACGCGCCAGGTGCGGAAGGAGGGGCTTGGCGCCAGGGCATGGCCTACAGTCCTTCCCTGCCCATGGCCTGGACCCTGCGGGATCTCTGGTATCGGGGGTGGTGGAAAGACACCGTGCTGGTCCAGTGGGTGCGGGGCGCCACCTGGGAGGGCTGGCTCGCGCCCCTGGCGCGGGCACCTGGCCAGGAGGTTCAGGCCCTGAGGGTCGCTGACCCCTCGCGGCCCGGCTGCTTCTGGGAGCTTTCCGTGCGTCGTCCCTGGGGCTTCGACCGAGGACGCGTGGGCGGACGCTTTGGTCCCGGGCACGAGGGGCTCGTGGTGGCGGCCATCGATCCCTCGCGGCTCTCCTCGGATGGGGATTCCAAGGGCCCCGTGAGGGTGGTGGATGCCCGTCCAAGGACCCCCGAGCCCGACCGACCTCGCCATCCTGGGGGGCGGTGGCAGCTGGATGATGCGGCCTTCGGAGTGGGCAAGGGAGAAATGACCTCCGGAAGGGACGGCGCCTTGCGTTGGAAGGTGCTGGCGGCGGATGGCCTTGGCCGTTTGAAGGTCCGGGTGGATCTGGCCAAGGCACGCTGAGGGGCTGGCGCGTCGGTGAAAGCCCTGGCCTGCCCCGGACTCGGCGGTCGGCCAGTCCCCAGGGGGCAGCCTTGGTGGCATGGCAGTCCAGGAGAGGCTCGTGCCAACCTGTGTGTGCGTGGGCATGAGTTGCCCCTGAAGGTCGGTCCATCCTCCTTGGAGGCTTGTGACCTGCGAGGGTGGGGTTGGTGTTCCCCTGTGTGCTATGGTGGAGGGGATTTTTACCGCATTTGGTCTTGATTCGAGATTCTGATTTCGAACCAAAACCCGACCAGGAGTCGTCTCAACCCAGGCCTGCAAAGGGAAAGTGGCGGAATGAATCGTTTTTTACTTGTCCGCGTGGTGGTGGCACTGGTCTGCGCCCTGTCGATGTATGGCCAGGATGCCTTGCAGCGCCTCGAGGGATCCTCGGGGGCGGCCCGCCTGGCCATCCTGCTGGAACTGACCCGGTTTCCTGACCCCGTCAGCACCCCCAGGATGATTCCCGATGAGCGCCGACTGCCTCTGGTTCAAGAGGCCGTGGCGCTGGCCCGCCAGCTTGGCGATCGGTCTGGGGAGGCCAGGGCGCTGCACCAGATGGGGCTCGCCCATTCCCTT
Organism: uncultured Solibacteraceae bacterium; assembly: GCA_964589695.1. GTDB lineage: Bacteria > Acidobacteriota > Holophagae > Holophagales > Holophagaceae > CAZPUI01. The sequence continues at coordinate 2,642 of CAZPUI010000432.1, forward strand.
GCACGGAACTTCACCCTGGCACTGGAAATGGAAACCCATGCCTTGGAGGTCTACACGAAGATCCAGGATCTGGATGGGATCAGCGCCCTGGAGTTGGAAATTGGTTCCCTTTATATGATGCATTTTGTCGATTACTTCAAGGCATTGGAATATTTCAAACGCGCGCTCGAAACCTCCACCAAGGCTGGCATCATCCATCGCATCATCAATGCGCATCGCTACATTGGTGATGTGTACTTCCACATGGGGAATTATCAACTTGCATCCTTGAACCTCATCGAAGCGTTGAAATTTGGCGAAAACCTCAAGGACTATCAGAATATAAATGCCATTGGTGTGGTGTACATCAAGCTCAGCCAGGTATATGCAGAAATGGGGGACTTCGGCTCCGCCCTTTCTGAACTGGAGCATGCCCGGGAGATCTTCGATCGGGAGGGGCATTACCGCGGGTTCGGTCTTTCCAGGGTGGACATGCAGCGCGGAGAGATCTTCCGCCTTCAGGGGCGTTTTGAAGAGGCCCGGGACGCCTTCCTGAAGACCCTCGCGTATCGAAGGGCCTTGGGGCATTCCACGGATCTGGCCCTGCTCTACCACCTTCTGGGGGAAACGGAGCGAGAGGCGGGCAGGCTTCCCCAGGCCCTTGAGCATTATCGTCGGGCCTTGGAGCTTTGGCGGGAGAAGGCTGAGTTGCGGGGCGCTGCGGAGACCCAGCTGGGCATTGGATTGACGCTGCTCCGCCAGGGGGATCCTGATAGGGCGCTTCCCGACCTCCTGCAGTGCCTGGAGACCAGTCGCTCCAAGGGCTATCAGAAGGCCTTGGTGGGAGCCTACCTGGCCCTGTCCGAGCTCCATGCGGCCAAGGGAGATCCCCAGAAGGCGCTGGATTTCCGTCGATTGCACGAAGCCACGAAGGCCAAGGTTCAGAGTCCCAAGATCCTTGCGGAAGTGCTGGGCATCAAGCATCAGTACGACCAGACGCGGCAGGACCGACTCCTGGATGCGCTTCGCCGCCAGCGGGTCAAGATCCTTCTGGGGTATGGGGTTCTGGTGGCGACCCTCGTGGTGGCACTGCTGATGGTGCGGGCCAACCTTCGCCGCATTCGAACCTGGGCCTCGAAGACCCTGCGGCAGCGGCAGGAGGCCGTCCTCCGCCATCGAACCCTGGCCGAAACCCTCCGGGCCCGCCTCGATGAACTGGAAACCGACAGGGCCAAACCCCGCTATGTCTCCTCCCACCTCACGGAGGAACAGGCCCAGATCACCCTTCGCAAGCTCCAGGTCCTCATGGAACAGCAGCACCTGTACCGGGATTCCGAGCTGACCCTGGCCACCTTGGCCCAGAAGGTTCATCTGAACATGAACTATCTGTCCAGGATCCTGAACCAGCACCTCAACAAGAAATTCGGTGATTACGTGAATGAGTACCGGATCGCGGAGTGCAAGCGCCTGCTCGCGGACCCCGCCCAGGCTGGGCGCTCGGCCCTGGACATCGGCCTGGATGCGGGCTTCAACGCCAAGTCAAGCTACTACCGCCTCTTCAAGGAGGCCACGGGGCTGACGCCTGTGGAATTCCGGAAAGCGGTCCTCCAGAGGAAGGCTTCGGAACCAGGGGATCCTCCGGTGGATTCCCAGCCGCTGCCCTCGACGGTCGAGGGGGCTGAAGACGGGGCTCCTACTTCACCCGCTCCATGAAGGTCCGGTCCACGGTGTTCACGCGGATCTTCTCGCCGGCTTCCATGTAGGGTGGGATGCCCACCGTGATGCCGTTCTCCAGTTTGGCGGGCTTGTACGATCCCGTGGCATTGGCGTTCTTCATCACCGGCTCGGTCTCCAGCACTTCCAGGACCACGCTGGGGGGCACGGTGGCGGACAGGGGGGTGCCTTCGTAGAACTCGATCTCCACCTGCATGTTGGGCTGCAGGAAAACGATGTCGTCCCCCATGATGTCCTTGTGCAGTTCCGTCTGCTCGTAGGTTTCGTTGTTCATGAAGACCAGGTTGTCCCCGTCCTCGTAGAGGAACTCGAGCACGTGCTGTTCCAGGCTGGCCTTGTCGATCTTGTCGGAAGAACCGAAGCGGTTCTCGCGGTTGATGCCATCCTTCATGCGCTTCATCTTGACGATCACCCGGGCGGGCAGGTTGCCTGGGGTCTGGTGTTCCACCGAAACCACGCGGCACAGCTCGTTTTCGTAGTTGATGATCATGCCGGCGCGAACCTGGGTGGCGAGGATGAAGGGCATGGGTTGCTCCTGGGCAAATCGACGAAAACCGAAAAAGGCCCCCGAACGGGTCAGGGGCCTTGGGTGGTGGGCGTACCTGGATTCGAACCAGGGACTTCTACCGTGTGAAGATAGCACTCTACCGCTGAGTTATACGCCC
>CAZPUI010000433.1:0-5002 GCA_964589695.1 uncultured Solibacteraceae bacterium
CACCACATCGTGGTGCCCGAGGTGCCCTTCGTCCTTCCCAAGGTGTGCTTCTACACCCGCTTCAGCCGCATGGACGGGCAGTTCAAGTTCAGCTTCTCCATCGTTGCCCCCAGCGGCGAGCGCAAGGACATCATCCGTGATTCCGACGTGCAGATCCCCGAAGGCGCCAAGGAAGGGACCTTCAATGTCATCGCCAGTCCCTTCGAAGTGATCGCCGAAGGCATCTACGAAGTCATCGTGGGCCTCACCAAGGGTGCCGACCGCTTCGAGTACGTCTACAAGTTCGCCGTGTCCGACGGTCGCCGTCTCCAGGCCGAGTACGAAAGGGCCGTGGCCGAAGGCCAGATGGCTCCCCAGGCCTAGTTGATTCCTTAGTCCAGAAGAGGGCGGGGTGACCCGCCCTCTTCTGCGTTTCGGCCTCCCGGGGTACCTTGAAACCATGCGCGACCGATACGCCAAGCAGAGGATCTTCCTGGGGGCCGAGGCCGATGCCAGGCTCCGAAAGGCCCGGGTCCTCGTGGTGGGGATGGGGGCCCTGGGGTGTGCCATCGCCCCCTGGCTCGTGCGGGCGGGGGTGGGCCACGTGTCCCTCCTGGATCGGGATGTGGTGGAGCTCACCAACCTCCAGCGCCAGTTGCTCTATGACGAGGCCGACCTGGGGCGCCCCAAGGCCGAGGCCGCCGCGGAGCACCTGAGGGCCGCCAATTCGGCCATCACCCTTCAGCCCCTGGTGTCGGACCTGGTGAGCGGGAACGCCCGGGAGCTTCTGGCGGGGTACGACCTGATCCTGGATGGCACCGACAATTTCGAGGCCCGCTTCCTCATCAACGATGTGGCCATCCTCACGGGTGTGCCCTGGATCTACGCCGGTGCCATCGGGGGCGAAGGCATCGTATGGCCCATTCGGATCCCGGACACGGCCTGCCTGCGCTGTCTGGTGGAAGACCCCCCCGCCCATGGAGATGTGGACACCTGCGACAGTGTGGGCGTGCTGGGTCCTGCCGTGGGCATCGTGGGCAGCTGGGCCGCCCTTGAGGCCCTCAAGATCCTCACAGGCCGTGAGCCCCATCAAGACCTGGCCCGATTCGATTTCTGGGCCAACGAACGGCAGTTTATCCGTCCCCCCAAGGGCCGGTGCCGCTGGTGCTCGGAACGCATCACGGAATTCCTGGATGCGCGCTGGGGTCGGAAGGCGTCCACGTTGTGCGGCCTGGAGGGGGTGCAGATCCGGGTGAATCCGCCGGGCAGTCTGGACCTCCCTAACCTCAAGACCCGGCTTGAGGCGCGCACCGGGACCCCCTGGAAGGCCACGGAACTGGCCCTGACGGGGCATGAAGGTGCCTGGCGTATTACGCTTTTCAAGGATGGTCGGGCCCTGATACATGGCGACCTGAGCCCCGAGCGGGCCCGGAGCTGGTACAGCGAAGCCGTTGGCTGCTGACATGGGGCTCCTTGGGCTGTTCATGTTCCTGGTGCTGGGCATACTGGCCGGGTGGCTGCTTCGAAGGCACCCCAGGTTCATTGCCCTGAACCGGTGGCTGACGCGCGTGTGCATTGGAATCCTGCTCTTCCTCATGGGGGGGAAGCTGGCCTTGCATCGGGCACTGCTGACCCAGGACCTGAGGGTCTTGGGGCTCGCCCTCGCATCCTCCCTCTTGGTGGCCGCTCTGCTTTTCGCCGTCTTTCTCCTGGTACCTGGGCGACGACGTGCTTCGCATGGGGCCCCCGTGGACCACGCGGCGGGTGAGGTGCGCCACGAACTCGGAGCCGTGCTTCTCAATGGGGCTTGGCTCCTGGCGGGCTTTCTTGCGGTGTGGAGCCTGCCTTCGCCCCTGGCCGAACGCCTGCCCCTGGACACCCTGGTGGATGGCCTGTTGGGCCTGCTCTTGATGGTGATCGGGATCGACCTGGGGACTGAAGTGGCTCACCTGGACCTCAGGGCCCTGGCGCCCCACCTGCTGCTGGTGCCCGTGGCCAACCTCGCCCTCACCCTGGGGGCGGGCTGCCTCTTCGCCCTCCTCACCCGGTTCACGGTGAAGGAAGGCCTCCTGGTGACGGCGGGCATGGGGTGGTACACCCTGTCCTCCATCCTCATCGGCAAGCAGGGCTTGGTCCTGCTCTCTCTGCTGGCCTTCATCCACAACGTGGGCCGCGAGCTCATCGCCATCCTCACAGCTCCCCTGGCTGCGCGAATCTCCCCCTACCTGCCCATCTACCTGGGGGGGGCCACCGCCATGGATGTGATGCTGCCCTTCGTCCAGGCCTCCAGTGGGCGAGCCTACACCCTGGTGAGTTTCTACTCCGGCCTGGTGTGCTCCCTGGCGGTGCCACCCCTCGTCAACCTGCTTCTCTCCCTTTGAGGTCCCCATGCGCCTGCTGCTGGCCAGCCGCAATGCCCACAAGCTCGAGGAGTTTCGGGAACTGCTCCCCGGCGTGACCTTCCTGCCTTGGCCGACCGAGGCCCCGGAAATCCCCGAGGACGGCGCCTTCTTCCAGGACAATGCCCTGCAGAAAGCCACCTACGCCCTGGATTGGTGGAAGTCCCAGGGGCGGGAAGCCGTGGACGGGGTCCTGGCGGACGATTCAGGGCTCTGCGTAGATGCCCTCTGGGGTGGTCCGGGGGTGCTCTCCGCGCGCTTTGCACCGGGTTTGGACCAGCGCTCCAGGAACGAACGCCTGCTGTCCATGGTGCCCAGGGACGCCCCGCGTGCCGCCCGCTTCGTGTGCGTCCTGGCCATGGCGCCCTGGGAGGGAGCCGCCTTCACCGTGGGAGGCTCGGTGGAAGGCACCCTGGCCTTCGCCCATCGGGGCACCCAAGGTTTTGGCTACGACCCCATCTTCATGCCCCAGGGCCATGACCAGACCTTTGGCGAACTCTCCAGCGAGGTGAAGCATGGCCTGAGCCATCGGGGTCAGGCCGCCCGCGCCTTGGCGAAGCGGTTGGGGCTTTAGGCGCCAACCACCGGATGGGGCTCCACCACGCAAAGGGGCGCATTGGCCGCCACGGCCACGCCCTCTTTGGCGGTGACCGAGGCCACCACGCCCTCGATGGGGGAGGTGATCTCGTTCTGCATTTTCATGGCCTCGAGGATCAGCAGGGCTTGACCTGCGGCCACATGATCCCCGGGCTTGACCAGGATCTGGCGAACGTTGCCCGCCATGGGGGACTTGAGGTCCTGGCGGCCCTTGGCGCCCTTGGCCATCTTCATGGCCAGCTTCTTCTTCCGTTCCTCCAGGAGCTCCACCTCGTAGGGGTCTCCTTCAATATGCACCTGGAAGGTGTCTGATTCGGGTACGGCATCCACGTCCACCTCGAAGCTGCGGTGCTCGATGAGGAGGGACCACAGGTTGGGCTGGGGCTCGAGGGCATCCACGTGGACCACCCGGTCGTCGAGGTGCACAAGGAAGCGACCGGGCGCCTGTTCCTCGACCTTGACCCGAACGTCCTTCCCTTGGATGGTGGCGATGTAGGGCATGGCTCCTCCGGAATTAGCGCAGGCGGCGCCCGCTGGCCTTCCAGGCCGAGACTTCGGGACCGTCGGGGTGGCCCCCCATCCGGTGCTGGGCGGTGGTCTTGTCCCTCTGGTAGGCCTTGAGGGCGGCGGCGATGATGGCCACGTCCTCGTGGGGCTTGGGGCGGTGCGCATCCAGGGGCTGGAACTGGGTGTCGATGAAGTGGGTGTCATACTCGCCGGCCAGGAAGGCGGGGTGCTCCATCATGCGTTCGTGGAAGGGGATGCTGGTCTTGATGCCCTTCACCTGGTATTCGCCCAGGGCGCGCTTCATGCGGGTGATGGCGCGCTTCCGGGTGCTGCCCCAGACCACCAGCTTGGAGAGCATGGGGTCGTAGTGGATGGGCACATCCAGACCCTCGTACATCCCGGACTCGTCCCGGACCCAGGGGCCCCCGGGCACCCGGAGCCCAATGATCTTGCCCGGGGTGGGGAGGAAGTGGTTGTCCGGGTCCTCGGCATAGATGCGGCATTCGATGCTGTGGCCCTGGAGACGGATATCCTCCTGGCGGAAGGGCAGGGGACTCCCGGCGGCCGCCTTGATCATTTCCTTGCAGAGGTCGATGCCCGTCACCATCTCGGTGATGGGGTGTTCCACCTGGAGACGGGTGTTCATTTCCAGGAAGAAAAATTCCTTGGACGTGCCGGAAACAATGAATTCCACGGTGCCCGCCGAATCGTAGTCCACGGAGCGGGCGGCCATGACCGCGGCCTCGCCCATGGCCCTTCGCATGTCGGGGTCCACGAGCACGGAGGGGGATTCCTCGATGACCTTCTGGTGCCGACGCTGGATGGAGCAGTCCCGCTCGGGGAAGTAGACGATGTTGCCGTGCTTGTCCCCCAGGACCTGGATCTCCACATGCCTTGGATGGTCGACGTACCGCTCCAGGTAGACGGACCCATCGCCGAAACTGTCCTGCCCCTCGGCCTGGGCGGCGCGGAAGGCGCCCGGAATGTCCTCCAGGCGGGTGACCATGCGCAGGCCCTTGCCCCCGCCCCCTGCGGCGGCCTTCATCATGATGGGGAAGCCAATGCGTTCGGCCCATTCCAGGGCATGGGCCTCGTCCCGGAGGTTCTCCTTCATGCCGGGGACCAGGGGCACCCCCATGACGGACACGGCCTGGCGGGAGGTGGTCTTGTTGCCCATGGTCCGGATGGCCCGGGGGTTGGGGCCGATGAAGGTGATGCCGGCTGCGGCACAGCCCTCGGCAAACTCGGCGTTCTCGCTGAGGAACCCATAGCCGGGATGGATGGCGTCGGCCCCACTCTGGGCTGCGGCCTCGAGGATGCGAGGGGCATTCAGGTAGGATTCCCGGCTGGCTGCGGGACCCACGCAGTAGGCCTCGTCCGCCACCCGCACATGGAGCGCGGCGCGGTCGGCTTCGGAGTAGATGGCCACCGTGGGGATCCCCAACTCGCGGCAGGCCCGGATGACCCGGATGGCGATCTCGCCCCGGTTGGCGATCAGGATCTTACGAAACATGGCTCAC
>CAZPUI010000434.1:0-4992 GCA_964589695.1 uncultured Solibacteraceae bacterium
AAGCAGGGAATCCGCCATGGGCCAGCCAACGTGCCAAGGCCGAGCGTAGATTCGAGCGTACGCGGTTGTGTTCATAAGCTTCTGTCCGTTGCCTTTGAGCGGAACCGTAACGACCTCCATCGAGGCCATCCGATGGCTTAGCGGGGCAATGGCGCAATTCCTCGAGGCCATGATTCACGCGCCGTGTTGGGTGTGATCCTGTTGCACCCACCCGGGGTACCAATTTTTCGATGCGCGCATGCAGGTCCGGTTTGCAGGATTTCCATACCCCTTGTCGAACCTTGCCCCTCAGTCTCCCCGATTGATCCGATGGGGTCCGTAGGCCCCGTCCATTTGACTCCGGAACTGGAGTCCCACGAAAGGCCACCATGAAGAAGCTCCGTATCGCCAAGGAAGTCCTCTCCAGCCTGACGCCCGAAAGCCAGGACCAGGTGGCCGCGGGCCAGCCCCTCAGCTTCTTGTCGCTGTGCTTGAACTACTGCTACACCGAGGTGGGCCCCAGGTGCAAATAATGGGTATGTTTTAGTGAAAGGCATTCCGGGCTTGTCTGATTCATGAATTTGGCTGAAGCCAGCGCCGCTCCTGGAACCTTACCGCTCCCCTTGCCTCCGGTCACCCGGGGGCTTTTTGGTCTCACGACCTTGCCCACAGCACGATGGGCTTCCAAGGCCATCCAAGCGATGAAGGGGGTGGGAGACAAACCTCCCCACAGGTTGATGAAGTGCGTGCCCGGAAGTACGAGGATCGTATCGAAGGGGAAAGGCCAGCACCGAGGCGCCGTTGAAGGACCCCAAGGTGGAGGCAGAACTCCCGCGCCTGAACGGTTTCCACCCCGTCAAAGCCTGGTCCCACCCCGTGACCCGGGGAGCGGCTCTGGCATGCTGGTCCCATGATCGAATGCCAGGGCCTCTCCCGTCGATTCCACGGCCGTGTGGCAGTGGAAGGCCTGGACCTGCGCGTGGAGCCCGGAACCTGCTGTGCCTTGCTGGGCCGCAACGGGGCCGGAAAGTCCACGACCCTGGCCATGCTCACGGGGATGCTCAAACCCTCCGCGGGTTGGGCCAGGGTGGCGGGCCTGGAGGTCAGCCAAGAATGCCCGGAGCTTCAGCGGCGCCTTGGGGTGCTGCCGGAGCGCCTGGGCCTCTTCGACCATCTGACCGTGGAAGAGCACCTGCGGCTCCAGGGCCAGGTGCATGGTCTCCCCACGAAGGAATGGCAGGCCCGGATGGAGACCCTCCTGGACCTTCTGGACCTTGGGCGGGGCCGCCATACCTTCGCGGACCGCTGCTCCCATGGCATGCGCAAGAAGACGGCCCTGGCCATGGCCCTCCTCCACGGGCCGGAGGTGCTCGTCCTGGACGAGCCCTTCGAGGGCCTGGACCCCGTGGCCTCCCTGGCCCTGACACAGGTGCTCCGGGACTTCGGGGCACGGGGGGGCACCGTGCTCTTCAGCTCCCACATTCTGCCCACCGTGGCCAGCCTGGCGGACCGCTGTGTGCTCCTGCACCAGGGCCGGGTGGTGATGGCGCTGGAGGGCCACGAGGTCGGGGCCTCCCTGGAGCGCGCCTTCCACGAACTGGAGGAGGCCCCTGTCCCCCCGGAACTGACATGGCTCGGGCCCTCGCGCTCCTGAGGGCCCTGGCCCTGGAGGCTCGACGGACCTTGCCCGAGCTCAAAGGGGTGGGGGCCCACAATTTTCTGCTCCTCACGGCCTTCCTGTCCTATGAGCGGGTCTGGCACGGGGCCTTCCTGATCCAACTGGTGGCGATGGTGGTTGCCGTGCCCCTGAGTGCCGATCCCCTGGGGCGACTGCCGCCGGAACGCAGTGCCCTTCTGCCTTTCTCCCCGGCCAAGCGCCTCGGCCTTCGGTTGGCCAGCCTGGCCCTCAACCCCGTGCTCTGGGGTGTCCTCCTGGTCATGACCCTGGGAGGACCCCGGTGGCGACCGGTGGCGGTCACGGTGGGTGGGATGGTCGTGGTGGCCCAGGGGCTGCGGGCTTTGGGCGGGATCCTGGGGTTGGAACGGGGGGATGGAGGGCGCTTCCGGGCCCTGCCGCCCCTCCCTGGCATCCTGGGCTCCCTGATGCGCAAGAACCTCCGGGAGCAGCTCCAGATGCTGGACACCTGGCTCGCCGTGCTCCTGGCCCTGGTGGGGGTGTGGCTACGCCTGGCCCTGCCCCAGGAGGCACGGAATATCCAGGACCTGGCATCCTTCCTGGTGGTCTGGGCCCTGAGCAGCCAGGCCCAGGTCCTCTTCGGTTTGGATGGACTGGGGACCCACAGCCCCTATGGCCGCCTGCCCCTGCCGGGTTGGAAGATCCTGCTGGCCAAGGACCTGGCCTACCTCCTCATCCTCGGAACGCTGACCCTGCCCTTGGCCCCCCTCAAGGCCCTGGCCGCGGGTCTGGGGGTGCTCACCGTGGGCCATCACGCCAGTGTGCAGAATCCCCGGCCGCAGCAGCGTTGGCGGTTGGTGGAAGGGAGCAACCCCAGTGTGGGGATCCTCCAGGCCTTCGCCCTGGTGCTCGCCCTCAGTGCCCTGGGGGCCTGGGGACCCTTGGGGCTGCTCCCCACCTGCGCAGCCTGGGCCCTGTCCCTGGGGATCTACGGGCGACGGGTGTAACCTGCCTCCATCACCTTCCTGGAGCGCCCATGACCACCGTTTCCATGCAGAGCGGGGAACAAGTCCACCGGCCCGTACCCCAGCTCCTGACCTACTACCTGCTTCTGGCGGCCGCCAGTCTGCCCCTGTTCCCCATCCTTGGTACCTACCTCTATTTCCGGTACCACACCCTCACCTATCGCCTGGATGAAGAAGGGCTCTCCATGAGCTGGGGCATTCTCTTCCGCCGGGAGATCCACCTCACCTACGCCCGCATCCAGGACATCCACCTGGTGAGCAATGTGGTGGAACGCTGGCTGGGATTGGCCAAGATCCAGATCCAGACGGCCTCGGGAAGCAGCGGTGCCCAGATGGTCATGGAGGGCATCGCCGACCATGGCGCCATGCGGGACTTCCTCTACGCGAAGCTCCGGGGGGCCTCCGCCCCCCATCAGGTCACCTCGGGGCAGGCGAGCCTGGCCCAGACCCTGGAGGAACTGGCCACGGAACTTGAGGCCCTCAAGGTACGGGTGGAGTCCAGCCACCGGGGAGGCTCCCATGTTTGAGGGCTGGAAGGGACGGGTCCTGTCCCTGCTCCGGATCCCTGACCGGCCCCACATCCCCCCGGGGGAGGAAGCCCAGGCGGAGATCTTCCTGGCGGGTCGCGGCTTTTACGCCTACCTGCTGCTGCGGTGGGTGCGGAAGCAGGGGGGGGCCTTGGTGGGTCTGATCTTCAGCACCTATTTCCTGCATCACCTCATCACGGGCCCCTCCATGACCAAATGGAGCACCCGGGCGGCCTTCAGGCCTTGGGTCGGCTGGGCCCAGGAGCTGTTCTTCGTCCTGGAGGTGCTGGCCTGGTTGGCTTTCCTGGTTCAGCTGTTGCTGACCTACATCATGGTCACCTGGGACTATGAGTGCCGCTTCTACGTGCTTACCGACCGCTGCCTGCGGATCCAGGAGGGGCTCTGGACCTTCCGCGCGAAGACGTTCAGTCTGGCCAATCTGCAGGACCTGGATGTGCGCAAGGGTCCCATGCAGCGCCTGCTGGGCATCGGGGATCTCAAGGTCCGCACGGCGGGCGGGGGGGCGGAGCACCAGGCCGAGGGCATGGAATCGGACCAGGGCATGCACGTGGGCCTCATTCAGGGCGTGGCGGATCCGGATCGCATCAAGGTTCGGCTCATGGATCGCATGCGGCACCATCGGGATGCGGGGCTGGGTGAATCCAAGGAGGCTGCACCCCTGTCCTCGGAGCATCTGGAACCGGCCTACCGCGCGGTGTTGGAGGCCGCCCGGGGCCTGAGGAAGGCCCTGGAGGGGTGGTCGAGTTGAAGGTCCTCCGACCAGGGGGGCTGGGTACCTGGATCCTGGTTCCGGCTATCCTGACCCAGGGAGTTCACCATGACCGACGCATCCTTGGCTCCGGGCCACCCCAGTCTGGGCCCCCTCGTGGACGCACTGGCGGAGGCCAACGCCGCCCTCATGGCCCAGCGCCACCAGCCCCTGAGTCGCCGGGAGTTTCCCAACCGGGTGGCGGTGGTGGAACTGGTGGAGGACCTGCGCTCCGTACTCTTTCCAGGCTTCTTCGGACCCAGCGAGCTGACGGAAGAAACCCTGCGCTTCCACATGGGGGCCACCCTGGACCGTGTGCTCCATGGACTCACGGAGCAGATCAAGCGGGGACTCTGTGCGGTGTGCGACCGGGTGTCCTGCCTGGGGTGCCAGGATCATGCGGCGGACACGGCCCGGCGATTCCTGGCCCGACTACCGGAGATCCGGCGCCGCCTGGGCACGGATGTGGAGGCGGCGTACCAAGGGGATCCGGCCCTCCACACTCGGGAAGAGGCCATCGTCTGCTACCCCGGGGTGCTTGCCCTCACCAATCAGCGGTTGGCCCACGAGCTCTTCCTGCTGGAGGTTCCCCTTCTGCCCCGCATGATCACGGAACATGCCCATAGCCTGACGGGCATCGACATCCACCCTGGGGCCCGCATCGGCGAAGGCTGCTTCATCGACCACGGCACGGGGGTGGTGATTGGGGAGACCTGCGTGCTGGGACAGAATGTCCGGATCTACCAAGGGGTGACCTTGGGGGCCAAGAGCTTCCCCCTGGACGCCCAGGGACAGCCCATCAAGGGCATCGATCGGCACCCCATGGTGGAGGACGATGTCACCATCTACGCCGGGGCCACCATTCTGGGGCGCGTCACCATCGGGCGGGGCTCCACCATCGGCGGAAATGTCTGGCTCACCAAGGGGGTTCCGCCCGGGAGCACAGTACTCCAGGGGCAGGAGCCGTAGGAACGATTTCGCACCATCGGCCCGCAAGGGCCCGATCAGACGTGGTGTCTCGGCTCTGCCGAGACACCACGTGGGGGAGCACGAGGG
>CAZPUI010000435.1:0-4973 GCA_964589695.1 uncultured Solibacteraceae bacterium
CCAGGTCATGGGTGGTGATGAACACCGTGGTGCCCCGATCCGCCAACTCCCCCACCAGCTCTTCGAAGAAGGCCTTCCGGGCCACGGCATCCAGCCCCAGGGTGGGGTCGTCCAGGACCAGCAACTCAGGCCTGGACCCCAGCGCCAGGGCCAGGCTCAGCTGGGCCTTCTGGCCCCGGGAGAGCCGTCCCGTGGGGGTCTTCAGGGGCACCTGGAAGCGGTCCAGGCGGGCCCTCACCCCCTGAGCGTCCCAGGTGGGGCTCAGGCGGGCACAGAAGGCCGCCACCTGGAGGGCCGTGAGGTTGGGCGGCGTGTCCGGATCCTCGGGCACCACCCCGATGCGGGCCATGGCCGCGCTGCGGCTTCCCCAGGCCTCTGCCCCGAAGAGCTTCACGACCCCACCCTGGGGCCTTTGGTGGCCCAGCAGGCAGCGCACGAAGGAGGATTTCCCCGCGCCATTCCGCCCCAGCAGCGCCACCACCGAGCCCTGGGGCACCGCCAGGGAGACCTGGGCCAGGGCCCGGGTCCGCCCGTAGCGCACCTCCAGTTCGGAGGCCAGGATGGGGAAGGCGATGTTCATAGGGCCATCCAGACCAGGAAGAACTGAAGGCCCACCCACACCATCCCCAGGACCCCCAGCACGGGGTCCCCGCTTCCACACGCAACCATGGCGCCCCTCCTAGGGTGTACGACATTGCTGTATCACAGTCGTAATACAGTGCAATCGCTTGAGGGGTCTGTCAAGGGCGGACCTCCGGATTTCTTCCGGCTGGTGAATATCAATCCCGCCCATCGCGTGCACGAGCCATTGAAACGCCTTGAAGCGCATCGGGTGGTCGGTGTTCGTGACGGTACCTCCGGACCTGTCCAGAGCTCCCCTGCGTTCCCCTTGTTCGGTCGCCCGCCTTGTCCGGCTTGGTCGGCGCCGTGCGCAATGAGCCAGTTGATTGTGTCTAGGACCCTCCGTGCACGCAGGCGCCCAGGCCAGGATGAAGACTTTCCAGCTCCCTGCGGAGATTCTGGAGGCGCACCTGCTGCCCAAGGGTCTGGAGGGTTTTGGACCACACCATCAGGAAATCCTTGAGTTCCGACACCTGAGCTTCGTACCAAGGCGCGGGAGGAGCGTCCTCTTCCTCGATGAACGTCGAGGTCAGGGCGATCCAGTCCCTGAACCCCCGGGTCCACAGGGTCTGGCACCAGGCATCCAACTCCTTCCAGCGCCCGTCCCGGACCAGGGATCGAATCACCGCCCGAGACGCGACCAAGGGAATGGGACCGGCCAGGGAGCGACCCGAAGCCTCCGGCCAGGTCGGGGTTTGGCGCAGGAGCTGGGATACGGGGAGGGCATCCGGGGCGTAGGCACTCCAATCCGCATAGGCCTCCCAGGCTGTCTCGTGGAAAGGCCAGCGCTGGAGCTCATCCTGCAGACGTGTGCACACGGTGCGGGCATCGGCCTGCCAGAGCGCGGGTTCGGGGGGAACGGGCAGGTCGCCGATGGGGCGCGCCAGCCGGGCCAACTCCCGTCGAAAGAGGGGCTCGAGGGTCGGATGGGGCAAACGCGGGCGGATCCATTCCAGCCGTTCCCACTGGGCATCCTCCCGCTCGGGATGGGCGCGAAGAAAGGCATCCAGCTGGGCCAGGCGGGGGGTGCCCTGGGCCCTGAGGGCAGCCTCCAGGCGGGAAGGCGTGGGCAGGCCGGGTTCACTGTCCAGAACCTCTTCACCCCTCATGAGGATCCAGCGCTGTCCCGATCCCCATCCGTCTCGGCGGCGCAAGGCTGCCAGCTCGCCTGGACGAAGGCTGGTCCAAAGAAGCTCACGGGGGTCCCAGGCATCCAGGCTGGGGAGGGTCTGGAGCAGGGCCCAGGCCATGACATCCTGCCGGGACTCCAGAACCCCCAAGCGAAGCGGCAAGGGGACCTTCGCCATCCCTTTGGGGATGGGAGGTTCCTTGAGGGCGCGCAGCATCTTCAGCATGGCCGGGCGATCGGGTCCATTGCTTCGAGCCTCCAGCAGCGGCTGGACCTGGACGACGAAGGCTGTCCAGGACGCTCCCGAGAGGCCATGGATCCATTCCAGATGGCTCTGCGCCTCTTCCAGGGCATTCTGGAGCAGGAGCGCTTTGAATCCCAGGGCGCCCCAGGTCGTGACGAGCGCGCCTTGGTCGAGCCCCTGCAATCCGGTGTTGGATTCAATCCAGTGCCGCGTAGCCATGGCGACCGCAGCGGGCTCCGCGGGAAGCACCTTGGCAACCAATTTGTGAAGGGAGAGGGGAGGCCACGGGCGTCCCGGAACGGCACTCAAGCGGTTGAGTTCCTCCAGCAGCACCAGTGGGGCGTCCTTAGGGCTGATGAGCATGCCTAAATACCAGGCGGATGCCGACTCGGGGGCATGATGCATGCGCGCCTTGAGGATCGCCCACAACGCCCCCAGTCCACCCTTGGCCTCCTGAGCCCCATGGCTTGCGTGAAGGTCTTCCACGAAGTCCAGCAGCGGATTGGGCATCGGCTGTCGCCAGGAGAGGTGCAGGTCAGGCAGCCCCAGGAGGGCATGCATCTGGGTGTCCAGCTCCACTTCCAGGATGGGGTGAAGGCTGGTCTGGAGGAGGGCGGGATCTCCCAGGGCGCGAAGCTGGTGGGCCAGATCCGCCAGAAGCTCCACCCGGGCCTGGCCATCGCTGGGATGCTCCCGAAGGTAGGCCTGCAGCAGGGGGCGCTTCCACACCCAGCCGGACCGCTCCATGAGATCCTGGATTTCTTCAGGGGTTGGGAGACGCTTTTGACCGTATTTCAGAAGGTGGAGTTTCTTGTCCAGGAGGACCTGGGCGCGCATCGAGCCGATCAGATGTTCGTGATGAACTTCTTTCCCAGCAGCATCCAGGAGCACCCAGCCATCGCCTTGGAACTCCTCTGAGAGAGCCGCTGTGAGGCCCTCGGCGGAGACGATGGGTGGAATGGTTGCATCGTTGGACACGTAGGTTGCCACACCGCCCAAAGGCAGGGTGCGCAGGGAGCGATTCAGGGCTGCGGACATGACCATGGAGTGGACCGACCAGGCCTGCCCGAGGTCAGGTTCCGTGGTGATGGTGAGCCCCGCCCTGGGCTGCACGTGGAGGGGTGGGCGGGTGGACCAAGCCACAAGGATGAAGGAACCAGGAGCTCGAAGGGGACGGATCCGCTTCTGGAACTCCACGGAAGGGATGAAGCCATGGGCCAGCAGGGGAAGGGCCAGCAAGAGGTACAACCACACCTTGATTCGCATGGCTTGGTTGTGGATTCGGATCGTTAAAGGTTCCTGGGGTGGGCTGCCTCCCCACCGGGGCGCAGATCGGCCAGATCGCCCACCTCCCGCCAACCCTCCTGGGGATGCCCTCGGTGGCACCCAGACAGGAAGAGGGTGGCCAGGAGGCCCAGCGTGGGGATCACGTGGCATGACATGGAATCGCCTCCAAGGGCATCAATCCTGGGTGCTGCAGATGGCATCAAGGGACCCGGACGAACCAGCCTCCAGGTTGCGGGACGGACCCAACCCAAGATCCACCTGCGGCCCATTCCAGTCCCGCGACCTCAGGATGGGGATTTCGACCCCAGGGCGTTTACCCTCGTTCATGGAGGCCACCTTCATGCCCGAGCTCAACGATCCCATCTGGCAGTCCCTGTGCGGCGGTTACCGGATTCCCTTCGATGCGTCCGTGCCCCTCAGGCAACTCGAAGGCGGGGAGGATGTCTGGGACCTCCTTTGGGAGGAACTCCACCATCAGGGTGATGTGGGTGAAGCCTCCTATGCGGCCGTTCCCCAGATCATCCGCATCGCGAAGGACCGTTCCACCCGGGACTGGAACTTCTATGGCCTGATCTCCACCCTCGAGATCGCTCGGCACCGGGCCGACAACCCTCCCCTTCCCCTCTGGCTCGCGGAGGACTACGATGCCGCCTGGCAGACGGTCCTGGAACTCGCGGGCGAGGACCTGTGGCAGTCCGAGGATCCGGAAACCGTTCAAGCCATTCTGGGCGCCCTGGCGATCGCCAAGGGGAACCTGAAGCTGGGTGCATTGATTGCGCACCTCGACAGCACCCTCATCGAGGGGTTTCTCGAAGATCACCTGGCCTGGTCTGAGCTCTATTCCACCAACGACTGAGCACCCCAAGGGCGGCATGGAGGCACCCAGTTCTGGGCTGAGGATGAGACCCAGCAGCACGTTGCCGAAGGCGATCCCCGAGCGTTTTCCCGCGACCCACCTTATGAAAAGCCCTGTGCTGAGGAAGGGTTCCCCCCCACCTCAAACACCACGGAGGCCAAAGCATGATTGACTGAAGGCTCAGTCCTTTCGGAGCCCCCATGGTTGAACCCATCACCGCCCCTTGCCTTGGCCTCCTGCGGCTCATGGCCAAGCATGGCTCCGTCACCCGCAACCAGATCCTGGGTGCCGGCGGCTCGTCGGAGACCGACTTGACCTACCTGCTGAAACACGCCCTGGTGGACGAGCGGGAACCCGGGGTCTACCGGGTGTCCCACCTGGGCCAGCGGCTGCTCAAGATGGCCTGAGGCCCGGGGTCACGCCCGCAGCCTGTCCCTCTTGAGCCTCCAGGGAATGGCGATAGACCTGGTGGACCTGGCCATGGAACAGGGTCTCCCGGTCCAGGGCGAGACCGTTCCGCTCGGCGACCCGGATCGATGGCTTGTTCGCTGCAAGAATCAGGCTGATGAGGGTCGACACCCCCAGCACCTCCCGGGCATGGCGCATGCACCCTGCTGCGGCCTCGGTGGCATAGCCCATCCCCCAGAACCGATCGTTCAAGCGATAGGCGACTTCCACCTCCTCGGTCCCATCGATGGTCTGCTTCAGGAGTCCGCAGATGCCCAGGAAGGCCCCATCGCCCTTGCGTACCACCGCCCAGAAGCTCATGCCATCGCAGCGCTGCCCCTGCTGGACCCCCCCCAGGAAATCCGCAGCCCCCTCCCGGGATCGGGCCC
>CAZPUI010000436.1:0-4943 GCA_964589695.1 uncultured Solibacteraceae bacterium
CCGAATCCCCGTGAATTGGGGTTCGGGGGGCGAACTTGACGGATGGGTCAGTCCGGCCGGGGCCCTCGCGGACGGCCTCCTGTTGGCCCTCGGCATCTGGGCGACGCTGCTGGTGATCTCCCTCGTGCTGGCCCGCATCCAGGAACCCGCGGGGGCCATGTCGGTCCGGTTCCTGGATCCCATGCGCGGGCTGATCCCCTTGGGTGTGCTCCTCCTGATGGGGGCACGGCTGTCCAGGCCCCTGCTGGGGCAGGCGGCCTTCGGCCTGGGACTCTGCGCCATGCTCATCACCCCACTGGCCGCCCTGGTGATCGGCTTTCTGAGGCTCCCGGAGGAGGCCCTGAATCCACCCCCTGACCCGGTGTCCACGGGACCGGGTTCCCTCTGGAAATGGGGTCTCTTCTATGTGAACCCTGAGGACCCAAGGCTGCTGGTGCCCAAGCTTCACGGTGGGGGTTGGGCCCTGAACCTGGCCCATGGACGGGGCCGGTGGTACCTGGTCCTGTTCCTGGCCCTGCCCCTGGGACTCGCGGTGCTGTTTACCCTTCTCAACGTTTGAGTTTCTGAACCTTCTCGAAGACGCGCAGGGTGTTTTCTCCCCAGATCTTGCGAAGGTCCTTTTCGGAGTAGCCCCGGCGCACCAATTCCACGGTCAGGTTGGGGAGTTCGGACGCGTCCCGACAGTCCGCCAATCCACCCCCGCCATCGAAATCCGTGCCGATGCCCACATGGTCGATGCCCACGACCTTCACGATGTGGTCGATGTGGTCCACGGCGTCCTTCACCGTGGCCTTCGGACTGGGGTACTTGGCCCTCAGGTCGCGGCGTTCCTTCAGGAGCGCTTCCCCTTCGGGTTTGGTGCGAAGGGCCTCCCAGCCCCCCTGGGCCTTGGCCTTCTCGTCCAGGGCGGCCATGGCCTGCTCCAATTCGGGATTGGGGGCGGATCGCTTGATGAACTCGCTGAGGATGCACACCTGGATGACACCCCCATTGGCCTTGAGGGCCTTGAGCTGGGCATCCGTGAGGTTGCGGGGGTGGTCGCTGAGGGCCCGGGCACTGCTGTGGCTGGCCAGGATGGGGGCCTTGCTGACCTTCAGCACATCGAAGAAGGACTTCTCCGAGGCATGGCTCACATCCACCACAATGCCCAGTTCGTTCATGCGGGTCACGGCCTTGGCCCCCACCTCCGAGAGTCCACGATCCTGGGGATCCTTGGTGTCCGTGGCGCTGTCGCAGAGCTCATTGTCGCCGCCGTGCACGAGGCCGATCATGCGCGCACCGCGCTGGTAGAAGAGGTCGACGTTGGCCACATCCGTGCCAAGGGGATACCCATTCTCCATCGATACGAGGATGGCCCGCTTCCCCGTGCCCGGAATGCGACGCAGGTCCGCCACGGTGAGGGCCCTTTCGCACTGCGACTCCAACTGCTTGAACATGGTGTCCAGATTGTCAAAGGCCTTGAGGGCCCGCTCCTTGGCCTTGGCATGGCCCTCTTCGGTGCGGGGACCCTGGCCCGCGAAGACCGCGAAACAGCTGGCGTCCAGGCCTCCTTCCTTCATGCGCGGGAAGTCCTGGCAGCCACTGCCGGGCGCCCCGGTCTCGTGGCGCTCACCCATGTTGTAGCCCCTGCCCAGGGCCATGGGGGTGTCGCAATGGGTGTCGATGGTGAATAGGGCGTGGTGCAGCTTGAGGGCCCTTTCCACCTTGGGGTCACCGGGCTTCGGCGCCTGGGCCACGGCCAGGGAGGCGAGGAGGCAGAGCAGGAGGGGAAGCTTGGGCATGAGGACCTCGTTACGACATGTATCACTATGCGATGCTTGCCCGCCGGAACACAAGGAAGGCGGTCCCCGGTCCGGGGCACGGACCGGGTACCGCCAAGCACCGAAAGCCTTCACGCCGTAAAAACGCGAGCCGGTCGGCAGGGTTCCGGCCCTTGGGGCCTTGGTCGCTCAACCTTCACGCCATCGGTGGTGCAGGCGCCGCTCCTGCAGGCCTTAGTGCAGGGGCAGCACGTTGACCGAGCCATTCCCAAACTTCTTGGCCAGGCCCTCGATGGACCGTCCTCCGAACTTGCCCGCCATGGCCTCAATGGTGGACTGGTTGGGCAGGGTGGTTCCCGCACCGGCCCGGCATTCGGCCACATTGCCCGCCACGAGGATCACCAGTTTGTCGGGCTGGAGCCAGGTCTTGGCCACCCGCTTCAGGTCCGCCAGGGTGACCTTCTGGTACTTCTCCAGGTAGGTCTGGTAGAAGTCCATGGGGCGGTTGTTCAGCTCCAGCTGGGCAAAGGCACTCAGGTTGCCCTGCACCGTGGAGAAGAGGGCCGGGAAGGCGTTCACCCGGGCCGTCTTGGCGAACTGGAGGTCCTTCTCGCTGATCTCCCCGGCCCGCATGCGCTCGATCAGGTCCAGGATGAGCTGGGCGGCGAAGACCACCGTCTCGTTCTTGGTCTGGCAGAAGGCCGCGAAGGTCCCCGGGAACTGGAGCCCTCCGGAGAAGGAGGAATTGGCCGTGTAGGCCAGGCCGTTGTCGGCCCGCACGACCTTGGTGATGCGGGAGGAGAAGGACCCGCCCCCCAGGATGTAGTTCATGAGGTCCACGGCAGGGTAGTCCGGATCGTCCTGTTTCAGCCCAAGGTGACCCACCCGCAGGATGCCCTGGTTGGGCACCACCTCGGGCTGGACCATGTAGACCCCGGCCTTGGCCGCCTGGGAGACGGCGGGCACCACGGGAACGGCCTTCTCCCCGGCCTTCCAGGTGCCGAGGGTCGCCTCCAGCTTCTTGAGCATATCGGCCCTGGAGAAGTCCCCGGAGATCACAAGAATGGCGTTCTGGGCCCCCCAGTACTTCTGGTGCCATGCCACCAGGTCCTCTCGGGTGATGCCGTTCGCACCAGTCTCGGTGGGTTGCTGGGTGATGGGACTCTCCTTGCCGTAGATCAGCTCATTGAAAACCCGGGCGGCCACCCCCTGCACCTGCTTGTTGCGGTTCCGGATGCCCTGCAGGGCCTGTTCCTTCATGCGCCGCAGCTTGTTCTCCGGGAAGGCTGGATTCTGGAGGATATCCATCCAGATCTTCAGCCCCTCCTCCAGGTGACGGGTGTGGATGGAGAGCCCCGTGGCGGAGACCGTCCCCGCCAGGAAGTCCATGCGTTCGTTGATCTGGGTCTCGGTCATGGTGGTGGTGCCGCCGGAGCGCATGATGGCGGCGGTCATGCCCTCGACCCCCAGCTTGTCCTTGGGCTCCAGGAAGGGGCCGTGCTTGGTGAGGAGGGTGGCGTTGACCCAGGGGATCTCCCGGTCCTCGGCGATGTAAACCACCAGCCCATTGGACAGCGTGGTCCGGAAGTCGGCGGGTTTGGGGGGCTTGAAGTCCAGGGGCGCGTACTTCATGCGTTCGGGCCGCGGCCCCAGGGCCTTGGGAGCCTGGGCGAGAGCCGGCGTGGCCGCCAGGGCCAGGGCGAGGAGAAGGGGGGAAAGGGTGTTCAACATGGCTCGGGTTCCTTTTCTCATCTCGCGCTCCCTACTGCTCACGTTCCAGGACGCCCGTGACGCTGTTGTCCCGGGTGAAATACTTCTGGGCCACCCGCATCAAGTCCTCGGGGGTCACGGCCATGCGCCGCTTGAACTGCTCCTCGATGAACTGCCAGCGGTAGGCCGTTTCCATTCGGGCCAAGGTGCCCGCAATGCCTGTTCCCGCCAGGCTCCGCAGGTGGTTGGCTTCCAGGGCGTTCTTCACCCGCTGGAGCAGGGCGGCATTACAGGGCACGGTCTTGGCTTCCTCCAGGTAGGCCCAGAGTTCCTTCTCCAGTTCCGCCAGGGGCACCGTGACCTTGTTGCGGACTTCCTTGGCGTTGGCCGACACCTGGAAGGACCCGTCGTACATGCTGTTGCTGGCAGAGGCCGAGACACTGCTGGCGTGCTCCAGCTTCTCCACCAGATCCAGGTGCATCCGACCCGTGCGTGAACCCATCACCTGACCCAGCACGGTGAGGGGGGCGAGGTCCTCGTGCCAGAGGGGCGGAATGTGGAACTGGATCGACACCCTGGGGTTGGTGGCCGCCCGCCCCATGACCCGCTTTTCGATGTAGGGCGCCTTGAAGTCAGGGCCTGCCACCTTTCGGTAGTAGGCCGGGGACGGTTCTTCCGTCCTCACCCTGGGCGAAGGGCCTTTGGACTTGATGCCGCCGAAATACTTGGCCACCAGGGTCATGGTCTGGTCCGGATCCAGATCCCCTGCGAGCACGAGGGTGGCGTTGTCCGGCCGGTAGAAGAGGTCCCGGTACTCCTGCATCTCCTTGCGGGTGATGCGACTGACATCGGACATCCAGCCCAGCACCTCCCAGGAGTATGGGCTGGCGGCATAAAAGGCGGCATTCAGCTGCTCTTCGAAGAAGAAGCCGGGCGTGTTCTCACTCATCCGGCGTTCCTACACGATGACGTCCCGCTCGGAATAGAACTCCCGGAGCACGGAATTGGCCATGCGGTCGGCCTCCAGGGCCAGGTACAGCTCCAGCTTGTTCTTGGGCAGGGTCACGTAGTACTGGGTCATTTCGCTGCCCGTGGAGGCATTGATACCGGTTCCCCCAGCTTCCTGGTAGGCGCTCCAGATCTCCGAACTGACGATGGTCTCCGCCCGCTGTTTGGCGATGACCTGGGCGATCTGTTGCTTCAGGCCCTTGAGCTTGGCCTCGTCACGGCCTGCCACCTTGGCTTCCTCCTTGACCACCTGCTCCATGAGCCCATCGATCTGGCGGTCGTACTCCGCATCCTTCTGCAGGGTGCCGGGCTTGATGCCCATGGTGCGGGTGCCCTTGAACATCATGTGCTCGAAGAAATGGGAGATGCCCGTGATCCCGGGCCGCTCGTTCACAGAACCCACACGGTAGGCCAGGATGCAGCGTACCAGGGGGGCCTGGGTGCGCTTGACCATCAGGACCTTGA
>CAZPUI010000437.1:0-4941 GCA_964589695.1 uncultured Solibacteraceae bacterium
GGGGTGCTGCCCCTGGCCGAGCGCCCCACCGTGCCCCTGGCCGAGGAACTGGCCATGGTGGAGGACTACCTGAGCTTGGAGCGGGAGCGATTAGGATCACGGCTCGAGGTGGAGATGGCCGTGGAGGAGGGTGCCCTGGTGGCCCACGTGCCCGTGCTTGGACTTCAGGTCCTGGCGGAGAATGCCGTTCGCCATGGCATTGAACCCCGGCCCGAAGGGGGGCGCATCCGCCTGGAGGCCCGCCTGGAAGGGCGCTGGTTGCGGGTGGCGGTCCTGGACTCCGGCCAAGGCACCACCCACACCCCGGGCGGGGCGGGCAAGGCCCTGGCCAACCTGCGGGATCGCCTGAGCCGACCGAGCCACCTGGAACAAACCCAGACCCCGGAAGGCTACCGGGTGGCCTTTCGCTTTCCCCAGGCCAAGTAAAGGAGCGGATCATGCGTAGGTTCATCGCCCTGCTCCTCGCCATTCCCCTCCTGGCCCAGGTCTGGGAACCCTCGGGAATGGTCCAGATCGTGCCTTCTACCTCCGATCGGTACCCCGGGACCCCCCGCACCCTTCTCCAGCGTCTGAGTCCGACCGGAAGCCTCTTGAAGGAGCTGTCCACCCCCATCATGGCGGGCACCCCGCGCCCGACCTACTGGAAGGGGGAAGCCTACGTCCTGGGCGTCCCCCAGCACCCCGCCTTCCACCACAAGATCTGGAGCAAGGGAAAAGGACGTCCGAGGAAACTTCCAACTTCGAGCCCCAGAAGACTGTTCCGCAGCAAGGACCTGGGCCCCTGGGAGCCCGTGGCCACCTATGGCCAGGATCCCCACGGCGGGGTCTGGAACTTCCACCCCTTGGAAAACGGCCAGTTCCTCGCGGACGCGGGCACAGGGAAGTTCTGGAAGGACGGGGACAGCAGTGAATTCGCCGTCTACCAGCGTTCCCCCGCAGGCGAGCTCGTCCTGGACCACCTGGTGAACCTGGGGGAGGGACCGGGCTGGGACATCCCCTGGTGGACGCTCCACAGAACCCCCAAGGGCCTGGTGGCCCTTTCCTTGGGGGGTCTGGTGGCCGTCCTCCAGAACCACAACGCCAAGGTCATCCACCGTTTGGAACTGATTCCGGGCCAGGCACAGGGCAACAGCTTCCGGCGTCCCCGGGTCCTCGGCGCCCAGGTCCGCCCCGATGGCAACCTCCTGATGGTCCTGCGGGATGGTCCCGGCCAGGAAGGGGACCTGCCCTATGCCGGTCCCCGGGCGCGCGAATCCAATGATTCCACGCAGTGGGTGCGGACGGCCCTTCGGTCCAAGGGATTGAGCACATCTCCAGGTCCCCAGAAAACCGTGAGCCTCACCTGGAAGGTGCTGGATCCCTCCACGGGACGCACCTGGGATGTTCCACCTCCCCAGGGCTTTCCTTCCAAACCTCTGACTTACGGGCAAAGGGAGCGTTTCACGCTGTGGATGAAACCCGATGGCAACCTTCTGTGGAACCTTCCGAATTCGCTGTGGTGATAGCGTGAAGTCCATGATCCGTGCCCTGGTGGTGGAAGACGAGCCCTGGTCCCGGCGCTTCCTGGTGAAGCTTCTGGAGGAGATGCCCGGGGTCGAGGTGGTGGGGGAGGCTTCGGACGGCCCCGAGGGACTGCGCCTGGTCCAGTCCCTGAACCCCGATGCCCTGTTCGTGGACATCCGCCTGCCTGGGCTGGATGGCGTGAGTCTGGTGAAGCAGCTCCCGGCGCCGCGACCCGCGGTGGTCTTCACCACGGCCCATGGCGAGCACGCGGTGGAGGCCTTCCAGGAGGGGGCGGTACATTACCTCCTGAAGCCCATCAGCCGCAGCGCCCTGGCGGATGCCCTGGCCCGCATCGCCCCCCGGGACGCGCAGCAGCAGGGTTGGCTGCGGATCCCTGCCCGGGTGCGCAATCGCCTCGTCCTCTTCCGCCCCGAAGAGGTGGAGGCCCTGGTGGCGGACCTGGGGGACTGCCAGGCCTGGACGCCGGAAGGCCTCCAGCGGGTGGAGGGCACCCTGGCCCAGTGGGAGGCCCGCCTGGAACCCTTCGGGTTCTTCCGCATCCATCGCAATGCCCTGGTGCGACTGGGTGCCTTGAAGGCCTGTTCGGATTCGGGGGAGCTGGAGCTGCCTTCGGGGCGCCTCCAGGCCAGCACCCGCAGGCTACCGGAACTGCGCAGGGCCCTGGAGGGGCGTTGAAGGGCATGGAACCGGGCCAAGAGCATCCGATGGATGGGTCCCTGTGACCCCCAAGGGAGTCATCATGTCGTCCGATCTCTTTTCATCCTTCCAACTGGGTCCCACCCTCCTAGCCAACCGGGTGGTGATGGCCCCCATGACCCGGAACCGGGCCCTGGGCAATGTGCCCAACGCGCTCATGGCGGAGTACTACGCCCAACGGGCCGGGGCGGGGCTCATCCTCACGGAGGGCACCTCTCCTTCCCCGGAGGGCCTGGGCTACCCGCGCATTCCGGGACTCTTCAGCGAGGCCCAGGTGGAGGGCTGGAGGCTGGTGACCGAGGCCGTCCACGCCCAGGGCGGCAAGATCTTCGTGCAGCTCATGCACACCGGTCGGGTGGGCCACCCCGCCAACCTGCCCGAGGGGGCGGAATTGCTGGCACCCTCCGCCGTGGCCGCGGCGGGGGAGATCTGGACGGACGCCCAGGGCATGCAGAGCCACCCTGTGCCCAAGGCCATGACGGAGGCGGACCTGGCCCGGACCCTGGCGGACTTCACCCAGGCCGCCCGGAATGCCCGGGCTGCAGGGTTTGACGGTGTGGAGCTCCATGGGGCGAATGGCTACCTGCTGGAGCAGTTCCTTCATCCTGGTTCCAACCAGAGGGAGGACGCCTGGGGCGGAAGCGTGAAGGGTCGGGCGCGCTTCGTGCTTGAGGCCGCCAAGGGCGCCGCCGAGGCCATCGGGGCGGACCGGGTGGGCATCCGCCTGAGTCCCCACGGGGTCTTCAACGACATGCCCCCGTACGAGGGCATCGAGGAGGCCTATGCCTACCTCGCCGGACAGCTCTCCGCCCTGGGGCTCGCCTATGTCCACGTGGTGGACCACAGCGCCATGGGCGCCCCCCCGGTTCCCGAGGCCACCAAGGCGGCCATCCGCGAGGCCTTCAAGGGCACCTTCATCCTCATTTGCGGCTACGACCGGGCCCGGGCCGAGGCGGATCTGGGGGCGGGCAAGGGAGACCTGGTGGCCTTCGGCCGACCGGCCCTGGCCAATCCTGACCTGGTGGCGCGCCTGCGCAGCGGTGCACCCCTCCAGGCCCCGGACGCCGCGACCTTCTACACCCCCGGGCCCCAGGGCTACACGGACTACCCGAGCCTCCCCTAGGAATGCCCTCCGGAAAGCTGCCTTCAAGCCTCTGCCTGCGGTTCGATCGAGCCTACTTGGTCTTGGTGGCGGTCCAAGTCCCCCCCGCCTGCTGCAGCTGGAACTGGGTCACGACCCCGGTCTTGTCCCGTTCAAAACGGAGCTTTACCCCCTGGGAGGCGATCACGAAGGTGTCCTTGCCTTCCGGGGTCAGCAGGTCCTTGGGCTTACCCACGGGCTGGGCGTAGACCTGGTCCCCCTCCACGGTCACCACCACAAAGAGCGTCGGGCTCAAGCGGTACTCCCCTGCCAGATCCGCCAAACGCCCCGTGGCCGGGGGAACCTGAACGGCCGCGGGAGGTGCGGGATTGACGACCTTCACCACGGTGGCCGGTTCGGGATTCGCCGGAACCGCTGGGGGCACCCCCGCGGGGTTCCGAAGGGTCCATAGCACATGGACGATGCGCCATTGCCCCTCGCTTTTGGCCATCTGGAGGTGGTCCACATAGCTCACGGAATCCACCCGCACCACGGCCATGTCCGCCGATACGTCCAGGAGGTTCACCTTGATCCCCCACTGGTCCTTGGGCGTGGCCTTGCCCCCCCCGCGCTTGGTGAAGTCCAGCATCTGCCCCTTGGAGAGGTCTCCCATGGGATCCACCCCCGCCTGGCGCTTGGCCAGCAGGGGATGGAGGGCCCGATCCATGCGCGCCACATTCCCCTCGAACCACCCCTCCACATAGTCCAGGGCCGCACGGGTGATGGCCTCCCGATCCTGGGGGAGCTGGGCGACGAGCAGGGGCGAAAGCAGCAGCATGGCCGGGATTCTCATGGGAACTCCTGGGTGGATTGCCCACAGTATCGCAAGACCTGGAACCCACGCAGCCGACGCCACGTCCTATCCTGGTCCCATGAACCCCTCGCGTCCCTTCCTTCCTCCCCTCCTGGTCATCCCCTTCGGCATCCTGGCCGTGTCCACGGCGGCGCTGTTCATCCGCTACGCACAGGCCACCACGCCGAGCCTGGTGATTGCGGCCCTGCGGCTCTCCTTGGCTGCCCTCTGCCTGGTGCCCTGGGTCCTATGGCGGTTCCGGCGGGAACTGGCCGGGCTCACCGGCCGGGACTGGCTCATGGCGGGTCTTTCGGGTCTCTTCCTCGCCCTTCATTTCGCCACCTGGATCACCTCGCTGGCCCATACCCGGGTGGCCAATTCGGTGGTCATCGTGAGCAGCATTCCCCTGTGGGTGGCCCTTCTGTCGGCCCCCATGCTGGGAGAAAAGGTGCAACGACGGACCTGGGTGGGGCTGCTGCTGGCCCTTCTGGGCGGAACGATCATCGCCCTCCAGGGGGGAGGCCCCGCGGGAGGCTCCAACCCCCTTCTGGGCAACCTCCTGGCCCTGGTGGGAGCCTGGACCGCGGCCCTGTACCTGCTGCTGGGACGCCGGTTGCGGGACCGCCTCACCCTCCTTCCCTACATCACGGTGGTGTACAGCGCCGCGGCGCTGGTGCTCCTCGCCCTGGTGCCCCTGGCGGGTCACAGCCACCGGGGACATCCCGCCTCGGCCTACGGGTGGTGCCTGCTCCTCGCCCTGGTTCCCCACCTCCGGGGCCCCAGCCCC
>CAZPUI010000438.1:0-4935 GCA_964589695.1 uncultured Solibacteraceae bacterium
GGCCGGATCGAGATCGTGGTCCAGACGGACGAGCAGGGCCGCCTGACCCTGCGGACTCGGAATCTGGACGAGCACCGGATCGAGGTGCAGGTCATCGATTCGGGAGCAGGGATGCCCAGGGAGGTCCTGGCCAAGGCCTTCGACCCTTTCTTCACCACCAAGGCCCAAGGCAAGGGCACGGGCCTGGGCCTCTCCCAGGTCTACAGCACGGTGAAGGCCCACCGCGGGGAGATCGAACTCCAGAGCGAACCGGGCCAGGGCACCACCGTCACCCTCCGCCTTCCCAGCCTTGCCCAGCGCTCAGGTACCAACCCCTCTCCGGGCGAGGCTCCCCGCCCCTCTCCCTCCCGCACACTCAGGGTGCTGGTGGTCGACGATGACGAGCTGATCCAGGAATCCACCAGGATCGTGCTGGTGGCCCTGGGGCATGATCCCGTGGTGGTGGGTAGCGGAGAGGAGGCCTTGGCCCTGCTGGAGAGGGACCAAGGATTTGATGCGGTGCTCCTGGACATGAACATGCCCGGGCTGGGAGGGCGGGAGACCCTCCTGGGCCTTCGACGCCTCCAGTCCACGCTGCCCGTGTTCATGGCCACGGGAAGGGTGGATCAGGCCGCCATGGAGGCCGTGGAACCGGACCCCCACGCGAGCCTGCTCCCCAAGCCCTACACCATGCGGGATCTGGGGGCCCGACTGGCGAAGCTGGATGCACGCGGACGCAAGGCGCCCCAGGGGGTGCTCCCCGAGTGATGCCTGGGTGCAATGCACTCCCTGCTTCCCTATGGAGGCCATGCCTTCGCCCACCCCGCCGTTCCTAAACCTGCTTGTGGACGCCGCCGAATACCGTCCCAACTCGGAATTCCTGGAGGTGCCCATGCGGTCCCTGCGCGCATTGCCCCTTTTGCTGGCCTATCCGCTGTGGGCCCTGGGTGGCGACCAGGCCAAGGAGGAGGTGCGCCCCTTGGCCCAAGGGAAGACCGTGACCCGCACGCTCAAGGGGGGCGAGGGCCACCGCTATTCCCTTGCCCTGGATCGGGGCCAATTTGCGAAGGTGGTGGCCCTGCAGAAGGGGGTGGACCTGGTCCTGACCTCCCTGGCCCCCAACGGTTCCAAGCTGGCGGAGGTCGACTCCCCCAATGGCACTGAAGGCCCGGAGACGGTGGACATCCTTGCCAAGGAGGCGGGTACCTACACGCTGATGGTGCAGAGCCTGGAGGCCAAGGCGGAACCCGGAGACTACGACCTGCGCATCGAGACCTTCATGACCGCAGAGGAATTCGAACGGGAAGGGGTCATCCAGGGGTCGCTGCCGGACCTGCTCGCCTGCGGGGGGGCCTTCGAGCTGGAGCCCGGCCACAGGGTGTCGGTGGGCGTCCTGGAGGAGTTCGGAACCCTGCTGATCTACTCGGACCACCGCACGGGTCGGGTGGGCGCCCTCCACCCCCACAGCCCCACGGAGTATTTCCTGGGCCAAACCCTTTTGTCCCCCAAGCCCCTGGAAGCCCGCCTGCGCTTCCTGAGGGGGTCCGATGGACAGGTCAACGCCCTGGCCCTGACGGATGCCTCGGGCAAGACCCGCACCGCGCGCCGGATCGGCCCAGGACACACCGAGGAGATCGTCTTCCAGCATGATGGGTTGACCTTGAAAGGGGTGCTCCACCTTCCCCCGGGCAAGGGCCCCTTCCCCGCCATGGTCTATGCCCACGGCTCCGGCCCCGCCACCCGCCATATCGGTCATTACCCCACCTGGTTCACCGCCCAGGGATTCGCCGTGCTCGCCTTCGACAAGCGCGGGGCCGGCCAATCCCAGGGGGACTGGCGCACGGCGAGCTTCCACGCGCTGGCCGGGGATGTGCTTGCGGGCCTGTCCCTGCTCAAGGCCCGCAAGGACATCGACCCGGGGCGCCTGGGCATCTTCGGCATCAGCCAAGGTGGATGGGTGGGCTCCCTCGCCGCTTCGAAGTCCAAGGATGTCAAGTTCTTCCTGGGGATCGTGGGCTCAGGTGTCCCCGTCTGGGAGAACGTCGCCCACGAGTGCACCAGTGTGATGAAGACCCTCGGCCTTCCCGACGGGGAACTCCAGGAGGGTCAGGCCTTCGCCCTCAAGGCCTTCCGCATGGCGGCGGATGGGGCCACGGCGGAGCAGGTGAGGGCGGAGGCCGCCCCCCACAAGGGCAAGCGGTGGCTCAAGGCCATCTGGCTGCTGGACCTGCCCCCGGCCAACCCCTGGTGGACCTGGTGGAAATTGAATGGCCATATCGATCCCCAGGAGATCCTCCCCAAGGTGGCCTGTCCGGTGCTCTGGGTCCTGGGGGACCGCGACTCCCAGGTGCCCACGGCCCAGAGTGAGCCCCGGATCCGAAAGGCCCTGGCCCGGAACAAGGATGCCCACATCAAGGTCTTTCCCAGGGCGGGCCATCCCCTCTTCGAATGTGAAACGGGGCTGCGGGATGAAATTCCCACCCTCTCCCGATACGTCCCCGGCTATTACGACACGGTGGAGGCCTGGCTCAAGGTGCGGGCGGGCCGTTGAGCCCTGCCCGGCCTCCGCGGGCCGCCGACGACAAGGCACGGGGCCTGAAGTCCCTGACCCGGATGGCCACCGTGGACTACGTGGTGGCCCGGGGGATCTGAGCCTCCACCACCAGGAAGCCCAGGGCCGCCAAGGGTACCAGGTAGCTCCAGGTGCCCAGGCCCCCATCCATCAGCAGGCCCATGCCCAAGGGCAGGAGGGCGCCCCCCGAAATGGCCATGCACAGCAGGCCTGAGATTTCGCTGGCCCGGGCGCCCCGCCCTTCCACCGTAAGGGTGAAGATCAGGGGCCAGAGGTTGGCGAAGCCCAGCCCCGCCAGGGCCACCGAGGGCACGGCCAGGCCCGGGATTCCGCTCAGCAGGCCCAGCACGCCCCCCAGGCCCAGCCAGCCGCTGAACACATAGGCGAGCCGGGCGGGCACCCGGGACAGTAGGGCCATGCCCAGCACCCGCCCCCCCGTGAGTCCGGCGAAGAAGAGGGTGGTCCCCCCCAAGGCCGCCGCCCCCGCACTGAAACCATGGGCCTGGAGGGTCGGCCCCAGGAAGCGGGCTAGGCAGACCTCGGACCCCACGTAGAGGAAGCTGGCGAAGACCCCGAGGGCCACGGCCTTCTCCCGAAGCAGGCCCAGGCTGGCACGCAGGGAGGGGGGATGAAGGGACACCTGCTCCGGTGCCTTCAGACGGAGCACCCCCAGGGCACACAGCACCATGATCGCCACGAAGAAGGGAAAGGGGGCCCGCCAACCCAGGCCCTGCACCAGGGGCCACAGCACCGCCGCCCCCGCCAGGTAGGCGCAAAGCACGCTGCCCAGGCCCTTCACCAGGTGGGCCAGGCTGAGGTTCCGGGCGGCACGGTGGGGCGCGCTCAGCTCCCCCACCAAGGGATTGGCCGCCACATGGAGGCACGTGGTCCCGGCCCCCACCAGGAAGATGCAGGCCACCAGCGCCGGGAAGGTCAAAGGCATCAGGGCAGGAATCCCCACGGCCAGGGTGTTCACCCCCAGGCCCAGGAGGAGGGTCCTGCGCTTGCCCACCCGGGCCGCCAAAAGCCCCGCAGGGACACTGAGCAGAGCGAAGGCGATGAAGACCGTGAAGGGCAGGAGGGTGGCCACGGTGTGCCCCAGGCCGAAGTGGATCCGGGCCCCCTCCGCCAGGGGGCCCACGGCATCCTCCACCCCCGTGGCCAGGAAAACCAGCACCGCGGGCAGGACGGGATGGGCCCGCAGGGGATCCCTCATGGAGTGAACCGTCGCATCAAGATAACTTGACCCTTCAACAACTGGACCGGCAGAAGGGGCCGCAGCCCAAAGCCTTGAACTCAACCACGAAGACTCAGTGCGCCGCCGCCTGCAGTTCCGCCCACAGCGCCTCCACATGGCCGCGTTCCGTGGGTTCGGCCCCGATGCTCAGGCGCAGCATCTGGCGCCCCTTGAGGATCGAGGGGGTGAGGTAGGCCCTGCCGGCCTCATTGATCTTCTTGGCAATGCCCAGGTTGTGGGCCGTGAGGGCCGCTTCATCCCCCAACAGCGCCGGGGGGACATGGCGCACGCACACGGTCTGGAGGGGCACGGGGGCCAAGCGCTCCCAACCCTCGGCCTGGTCCACCTGATCCTTCAGCCATTGGGCATTGGCCAGGTCTCGCCGGATCCGCGCCTGGAGTCCCTCCACCCCGATGTCCAAGAGGTAGAACCACAGCTTGAGGGAACGGAAGCGTCGCCCCAGCTGGATGTGCCAGTCCCGGTAGTTCTTCACCTCGCCGTCCTGGGCGGTGCGCAGGTAGCTGGGGTTGGTGCTCATGACGCGAATGAGGTGCTGGGGATCCCGGATGAAGTAGGCGCAGAAGTCGAAGCCCACCCCCATCCACTTGTGGGGGTTGAAGACCACGCTGTCGGCCCGTTCCACGCCTTCCCACATCCAGCGGCATTCGGGAAGCACCATGGCCGTGCCCGCCAGGGCGGCGTCCACATGGAGCCACATCCCGTACTTCGCCGCCAGGTCCGCCATGGCGGCCACGGGGTCCAGGGCCGTGGTGCCGGTGGTCCCCACCGCCGCCACCAGGGCGCAGGGGCGCAGGCCGATGGCAAGGTCCTTCTCGATGGCCGCCTCCAGCAAGTCCAGGCGCAGGGCGTGGTGCTCGTCCGTGGGCAGGAGGCGCAGGAAGGTCTTGCCGAAACCCGCCAGCAGCGCAGCCTTCTCGATGGAGCTGTGGCCCTGGTCCGAGGCGTAGACCACCAGGGGCGCCTCGCCCCCCTGGAGACCCTCGCCGTTCTGGCCGAACTCCGAACCCCGCTCCCGGGCGCACAGCAGGGCCGTGAAGGTGGCGGTGCTGGCGGTGTCGTGGACCACCCCGGTCCAGGCCTCCGAAAGGCCCACCATCTGGCGCAGCCAGTCCATGGTGACCTCCTC
>CAZPUI010000439.1:0-4919 GCA_964589695.1 uncultured Solibacteraceae bacterium
GTTGGGGGGGCTGGCGGAACTGGCGGACCCCCCTCCGGGGGTCTTCGCCACCGCCCATGTGCAGTACGCCTTCCAGGCCTTCGAGGCCGCGGCGGTGGACTACCTGCTGAAGCCCGTGTCCGAGGATCGGCCCCACCGCAGCCTGGAGCGCCTGCGCAGCGAGCGCGTCCCCCGGCGCAAGGGGCCCGAGCTGGCCACCCTGGTCCCCGCCCCCCGCTTCCCCGTGCGGGCCGGGGAGGGCTATGTCTTCCTGGACCTGCGGAAGGTCACCCACTTCGAAGTGGAGACGGAGGTGGTGTACGCCTGGGCCGGGGAGCGCTTCCGCACCTCCTGGACCACCCTGGGGGAGGTGGAGGAGGCCTTCCCCGAGGAAGCCTTCGTGCGCATCCATCGCCACCTCCTCCTCCGTCCCAGCATGGCCATGGCCTTCCGCACCCTCCTGGGGGGCCGGGGGACGGTGCGGGTCACGGGGGGGCGGGACCTGGAAGTGAGCCGTGGGGCCGTACCGCGGCTGCGGGAAGCCCTGGGACTCTAGCGGGCACGCAGGTTCTGAGCCGGGACGATGCGGGGCAGGACCTTTCCTCCCCATGGCCTTTCACCGAATCAATCCCTAGGAAAGGCAATCCGGCCGGGTGCGCCGCGCGACATGGCCCCTCAGCTCCTCCCCCACGGCCTCCACCACGGGGCCCCACTGCCTCGGCTGGGTCTGCCGCCAGAGCCTCAAACTCGGGTACCAGGGGCTGTCCGAGCGATCCAGGAGCCAGCGCCAGTCGGGCAGGGCTGGGAGGAGCACCCAGGCGGGGAGGCCCAGGGCCCCCGCCAGGTGGGCCAGGGCGCTGTCCACGGTGATGAGCAGGTCCAGCTTTGATAGGGCATAGGCCGTATCGGCGAAATCTCCCAACAGTGGCTCCAGGTCCAGCAGGGGCAGGTGGGGTCGGTGGGGGGTCTCCTTTTGGAGCGACACCCACTGGACACCCTCCAGGCCAGCCCAGGGCCCCAGCACCGCCAGGTCCAGGTCCCGTTCCCGGGTGAGCTGGAAGGCGGGATTGCCCGCCCAGGCCAGCCCCACCCGAAGCCCCGGGGGAAGGGCGGCGAAGGCAGCCTCCAATTCCGCCCCATGGGGTACCTCCCCGGGTACGGACAGGTAGGGCCCCTCCCAAAGGTCCTCCAGATCCACCTCCAGCAGGTGGGGCAGGGACAGGAGCCCCACCTGTTCCACCGAGCCATAGAGGATGTCTCCCTGGGTCACGAGGCGGATCGGCCCCGCCAGGGTACCCAAGATGGCACGCAGGGGCTCCGAGGCTTCCAGCAGCACCTGGGCCCCCGCCCGGGCCAGCCGAGGGGCGAAGCGGCAGGCCATTATGGCGTCGCCAAAACCCTGGTCCAGCCGGAGCAGCAGTTGGCGGCCTCGGGGATCGCCCCCGAGCCACAGGGGCGCCTCCAGAGGGGCCTTGGGGGGCAGAAAGGCTGAACGCACCTCCATGAGGGCCAGCCCTTCCCGAAGGTCCCCCCTCAGGGCCCGGATCCAGCCGAGTTGGAAGGGGAACCAGGGATGGTCTGGAAACCGTTCCAAACCGGCTCGGAAGGCCGCTTCTCCCTCCTCCAACCGCAGGAGGTGCATGAGGGCGAAGGCCTCGCTGTACCAGGTTTCCGGCACCTCAGGCCAGGCAAGGCGGGTCGCCCGGAAGGCCTCCAGGGCTTCGTCCCTTTGGTCCGCCTCCCAGCGCTGGCGCCCCCAGGTCAGGAGCGGCTCGGGCCCCAGGGCGGGCTCCCGGCACAGCAGGGCCAGCGCCTCCTCGAAGCGCCCCTGGTCCGCATAGAGCTCGCAAAGGGCCCTGCGGGCCTCATCATGGGCAGGATCCTGGTTCAACATCTGGCGTAGAGCCAGGATGCGGCTGGCGAGGCTACCTTCGGCGCTAGTCAAGGAAGGGCCATCCCTCGGCCTCGGGTACGTCGGCAAGGGCCGGGAAGGGCACGGGACGCTCCCCCGGAACGCCAAGCATGTTCCTGGAAGCCAGGTCGGAGAAGACGTTCTCGGCCACGCCTCGGAAGTTGGCGGGATTGAAGAGGGGTGGATTGTGCCACCAGAGCCGGTAGCCGAAGGACCTCAAAAGGGCCATCAGCTCCAGGGCCTTGTCCTTGCGATCGTTCTCCACGTAGACCAGGGGCCTATGGCTGCGCAGCAGGGTTTCGGCGCCTGCAAGTACCTGGGCCTCCATGCCCTCCACATCCACCTTCAGGAAGGCGCAGTCCGGAAGCCGGTAGGCATCCAGGGGGCGGACCGGCACCGCCTCCCCTTCGTGGGCCTGGTCCAGGGCCAATCCACCGAAATTGAGGTCCGCCCCATAGTCCAGGGGAGGGACCTGGGCGGTTCCTTCGGTGCGCCCAAGGGCCACCTGCTCGGCGATGACATTGGGAATCCCGTTCAGGGCGAGGTTGGCGCACAGCACCTGGTGGAGCCGCCGCTGGGGTTCGAAGGCCAGCACCAGACCCGTCTCCCCCACGATCCGGGCGAGCAGGACCGTGTGGGCACCGATGTTGGCCCCCACTTCCACCACCACCTGACCCGGCGCCAGAAGGGCTTGGAAGAGATCGGCCTCCCCTTGGCTGAATTCGCCATAGAGGTCCAGGGACCTTCCCACATAGGGATCCCGGCGGGGGAAGAGCATGCGGCCGTACCGGCATTCCCGGAGTTCGAAGACCCTGGGGAATTCGGTGGGCTGGGCCGTTGGGTTGGGCATCAAAGGGTCTCCACCCGGGTTCAGCGCCGGGGATTCGATTTCTGGTCCAGTTCATAGACCCGCACCACGAGCAGGGGGCGGTAGGCCTGGAGGAGGTGGAAGAGGTCAGCCCCGCCATCCTTGCCCCTGGGCACGCCATGGCGGGTGATATCGAATCCCGTCAGCACGATCGTCTGGCCCGTGGAGGTCTTGATCTCGTGCTTCAGTTCGGGGACATGCTTACGTCCATTCGGGATGGGTCTGAGGTTGTCCAAATCAATAAACTCCATCCAGTAGCCGCCGTTGGTCTCATTCCAGGGCAGGTCCCGGAAGGTGGCCTCCAGCTTCTCCTCGTAGTCGAATTTGTCGGCCTTGGACTTGTATTTCACCTTCCACTTCAGCTCGGTGAGCATATTGCCATTGATGCGCCCTTCCACCGTCTGCTCGCCGTAATCGTTCTTAATGCTTCCCGTGAAGCTGCCCCCTTGGCTGATGGGGATCCCGTTGCTTTGGTAGCCATAGTTCTTGGTCCCGAAGTGGCCCTCCCGACCCGACGTCCAGCGCCACTGGCTGGGACTGTAGCTCGTGAAGCAGTGGAAGCTGATGTCCATGTACCGAGTCCATACGGAGGCCTCGACCTTAGGCTTGGCTGCCATAACTCCCAACCGAAGGTCATTGGACCGAATGACCAGCCCGCCGAGCTCCAGTTCCAGGGCCACCTGGGCCCCGTCCTTCAGCTTCAGGCGGGAGAGGTCCGCGGTGATCCTGCCACTGGCGATCTGCAGCTTGACCTTGTCCCAGTCCTGAAGGGAGCCATCCAGCCTGAGGTTGAAGCTCTGGCTTCGCCCCGCATTGTAGGTCAGGGGGACTGTGTAGGGCCCGTGGGGCTTGTGGGTCACGGTGCCCGTGAGCACCTTGGCATTGGCATCCCAGTTCGTCAGTTTCACCTCCACCCTGGGCACGAACCAGTCCAGCAGCTTGCGGTTGGACTCCAGCGCCACCGGAATGGCCAGGGAGGCCTGGTCCTCCACGCAGCCCAGGGAGATGGCCGTGGCATGGAGGGGTGTCCCCCAACCCATGGCCCCCAGCCAAGTCTCGTGGGCCGTGCGCACGGATTTCCCACCGATGCTGCGGGTGTAGTAGCCCGTTCGCGCGTCGTACTGGCTCGGGGAGAGCTTGGGGCTGGGGTAGTCCGGATTCCCGTTCGCACTTTTCACGGTGCGCCCCTTGGCGTCCTGTCCACTGATCGTGTCCGCGCTGAAGAAATTGTCCTGGGTCCAGCCTGCGACACCGTAAAAGAGCAGCATGGGGTCCTTGGCCTGGGCGATGCGGCGCTGGGCGTCCGCCTCCACGGGCAGACCCGCGTTGCGCTCGATCATGGCCTCCCGGCACAGGGTCTCGTAGGGATCCGAGCGCAGGAGCCCCTGGTTGGTGTCCAGGTTGCCCACACCCAAGGTGGCACTGCCCACCGCCAGGGCAGGATGGGAATCGTTCCGCACATGGGGCACGCAGCTCATGTCCCCCATGAGGTGCATGGTCTCCCCCAGGGCCCGCCAGGCCTTCACGAAGGTGCGGTCCTTGGTGGGGGCCGTGGTCTGGAAGGCCTCCCGCATGTACTCGACCCCCTTCTTCCAGCTGTACTCGTTCTCGAAGAGCCCGTTGCGGGCGGGTCCCGCGATGGCCCACTCCCGGGCATCGATGTGGGGGTTCACCACACCTTCGCCGCTCCCACGCCCCAGGTAGGTGTAGTAGCGCTCCATGTCCTGGAGGTGGTCCGTCAGGTAGGTCACCCCATTGACGGCCTTGGGGTCATAGAAGTGCCGGAAGCTGGCGTAGAGCTCCGGTTCATCGGCGGTGTAGCCCCCCTCCTCCACCCACCAGCCCCACCTGCCCTTGCGGTCCCCCTGCTTCCAATTGGCGGGGGTCATCCCCCCCCGCACCCCCCCCCCCCCCCTGAGCTGGGCATTCCGCTTGAAGTCGCTCCCGGCCAGGCCCCGGTGGGATTTGGCGCCGGCCCCAACCAGCAGGTCTCGCGGGTGGACGCCGCCATGCCCGGCATGCTGCCGACCATCAACAAGCGCTGCGTCGAGCAGGCGGTGCGCACGGGCCTGGGCCTCAAGGCGCAGATCAACCTGAAGTCGGTGTTCGACCGGAAGAACTATTTCTATCCGGACCTGCCGCAGGGCTACCAGATCAGCC
>CAZPUI010000440.1:0-4907 GCA_964589695.1 uncultured Solibacteraceae bacterium
GTGGGCGGGCGTCTTCCAGGACCGTCACCCTGATCTTTCGCCCGGGGAGTACGTGGCCTACACCGTGGCGGATACTGGCCATGGGATGTCGCCCGAGGTCCTGGACCGCATCTTTGAACCCTTCTTCACCACCAAGGCCCAGGGCCAGGGCACAGGCCTGGGGCTCTCCGTCACCTATGGCATCGTCACCTCCCATGGCGGCAGCATCGCCGTGGAAAGCGCTCCGGGGAGGGGCAGCTCCTTTGAGGTGCTCATTCCCCTCACGGACCTTCCACCCCTGGCCAAGGCCAGGGACGCCGAGGTCCCCGTCGGGGCAGGCCGGGGGCACCTGCTCCTGGTGGACGATCAGGGCCCGGCCCTGGAGGTGGAGCGGGCCATGCTGGAGGAATTGGGCTACAGCGTGTCGGCCTTCACGAGTCCGCTCCGGGCCCGGGAGGCCTTCCTCGCGAAACCGGAGGCCTTCGATGGGGTGGTCTCGGACTTGAGCATGCCCCGGCTCACAGGACTTGAACTGGCTTCGGTGCTCACGGGGCAGCGTCCCGGACTGCCCTTCCTGCTGGTGACAGGCTACGAGGACTTCAGCTCCCCCGACGATCTGGCCAGGGCCGGGGTCTCGGGTGTCCTTGTGAAACCCTTCCTCATGGCGGACCTGGCCGGGGCCCTGGAGCGCATCCAGGGACCCCGGGCCTCAGTCCCTAGGCTTGACCCAGTTCCTTCCCCAGCAGTTCGTTGAGCTGACGCACGAAGACCGTGGGGTCATTAAGGCGCGAACCCTCCGCCAGCAGGGCCTGGTCGTGGAGCAGCCGCCCGTAGGCCTCCACCCTGGGGTCCTCGGGATGCTGGCGATGGAGCTCCAGAAGGCCCTTTACCACCGTGTGTTCGGGGTTGAGTTCCAGGATGCGCTGGGAGGGAGGCAGGCCCTCGGTGCGACCGAGCTTTTGCAGGATGCGCTCCATGTTGGCGCCCATGTCCCCCTCGTCGGCCACCAGGCAGGCGGCGCTTTCTTTCAAACGGCCCGAGAGGCGCACATCCTTCAGGCCCCCCAGCTTGGTCTTCAGAGCTTCCAGCAGGGGCTTGAAGGTCTTGGTGGCCGCTTCGACCTTCTCCTGGTCGTCCTTGTCCATCTCGGGGGCGTGGCGATCCGCGGCCTTCAAGGCCTTGCCCTTGTACTCGTGCAGGGAGGGCATCACGAACTCGTCGATGGGATCCGTGAAGAGCAGCACATCCCAACCCTTGTGCCGGAAGACCTCCAGGCTGGGGGCGTGCTCCACGGCCTCCCGCTTCTCGCCCGCCAGGAAGTAGATGTCCGTTTGGCCTTCGGGCATGGCCGCCCCGTAATCCGCCAGGGTGGTGTACTTGCCCCGCTCGGTCTTCACGCTTTCGAAGAGCAGCAGGTCTGCGATCTGCTCCTTGTGGCTCCAGTCGCGACTGAGCCCTTCCTTCAGGATCTGACCGAGTTCTTGGTAGAAGGCCAGGTAGGTGTCGTACTCCGATTCCTTCAATTCTGCCAGAGTCTTCAGGATGTTCTTCACCAGGCTCTTCTTGATCTTCTCCAGGAGCGGGTTGTGCTGGAGCATCTCCCGGGAGACGTTCAGGGGAAGGTCCGGGCAGTCCACCACACCCTTCACGAAGCGCAGGTAGGCCGGCAGCAGGTCCTCGCAGTGGTCCATGATCTGGACCCGATTGATGTAGAGCTTGGGGCCCACCTTCGCATCCCCGAACTGCAGTTCGTAGGACTTCTTCTTGGGAATGTAGAGCAGGGCCTTGAATTCCAGGGTGCCCTCCGCGGCATAGTGGATCACCTTGAGGGGATCCTCCAGGTCATGGGCGATCTGCTTGTAGAAGGCGTTGTGCTCTTCGGGGGTCACATCGGACTTGCTGCGCAACCACAGGGCCTTGCGGGAATTGAGGGTCTCCTCCTCCGTGGTCTTGTCCTTCTCCACGTCCATGACGATGGGGTGCTCGATGAAGTCCGAGAACTGCTTCACCACGGAGCGGATCCGCCAGCTGTCCAGGAACTCCTTCTCATCCTCCTTGAGATGCAGGATCACGTCCGTGCCGCGGCCCTCGCGGATGGCGCCCTCCACGGTGTACTCCCCCTGGCCATCGGACTCCCAGCGCACGGCCTCCTTCTCCCCTGCGGCGCGGGAGAGCACCGTCACTTTGTCCGCCACCATGAAGGCGGAGTAGAAGCCCACGCCGAACTGGCCGATGAGTTCCGGGCGGTTGGCCGCATCACTCTCCTTGAGCTTGTCCAGGAAGGCCTGGGTGCCCGAGCGGGCGATGGTGCCCAGGTTCTCGATGATGGCCTCCCGGGACATGCCGATGCCGTTGTCTGTAATGGTGAGGGTGCCCGTGTCCTTGTTGGCCACCAGCTTGATCTTCCAGTCGACGTTGCCTTCCAGCAGGTGTTCGTTCTGGAGGCTTCCGAAGCGCGCCTTGTCGATGGCGTCACTGGCGTTGCTGATGAGCTCCCGGAGGAAAATCTCCTTGTGGGAGTAGAGCGAATGGGTGATCAGGTGAAGGATCTGGCGCAGTTCGCTCTTGAATTCGCGGGTTTCGGATGCTGCTTGGGTCATGCGGGTCTCCATGCGCTCAAGGCGCATGGCCATTGTATCCTGGCCCGAATTCGCTGCGCGAATTCGGGTGGGGAATTGGGTGGCAGGTGGTTCCGGTAGGGGGAATTAAGCGCGGCTATGTGTTTGGTCAGCGGGGCTCGGTCAATGCTTTCTCGGATCCTGGCGGAAGGATTTTGGGGCGGTCCAGGGAGCCGGTGCCCCGGGTGAGGTTGGGGCTCAAGGCCCTCGGAGGCGTTCTGGCATTCATGCCCAAGGGCACTGCCACGGCGGGGCAGAGATTCCTTCGGGAGGAGGCTCGGGTGGAGTACATGCCCCCTAAAGGATTCACCCAATCCACGGGACTGCGGTGGTGGTCCTGGGCAATGCCCGGTAGGGTCAGGAAAGTCGTTGCAAGGAGTAGGGCGCTATCCAAGGCTGGTAACGAGGTTGGCAAGTGATTTGACATTGGGCGCTTTCAGGAGGGTCATGTGGTTGCCTGGCATCCTGAGGCCATGGACATTCGGTGCCCAGGCTCGCCAGGCTTCGAGCTCCTGGGATTGAACAAGGCGGTTGGCGGCTTCGTCCATCCGTGGATCATCGGCAAAGATGAGCTGGACTCGCCCTGGATAGGGTTCTGAGGGCACGTAGTGGCTGCGAAGGGCCGCTGCAAAGGTCTGCAGGGGGCCTCGCAGAAGCTCCGGCTTGGTTGTTTGGGGAACCATGCCTAGGGTGGCGAGCTTTTCGTGGACCGCCTCGAGTTGATCCAGGAGTGGTTTGGTGACCAGATCATCCACCTCGAGACCCAGGGGTTTCTCGAGCATCAACTCGAATACCCCGAGCCAGTGGGCGAGGACGGTGCGGTGGGGGACGTGCCGGATGGAAGGGCTGGAATGAGTCATGGGGGCCTGGCTGTCCACGAGGGTGAGGGAAGCCGGGCCTCGCCCCGCGTGCCTGAGCAGGCGGGCCAATTCGAAGTCGACCCACCCACCATAGGAATGGCCCAGAAGGTGAATCGGACCATGGGGGCAGGAGGACTGCAACGCAGTCAGGCAGGCCAAGGATGCGGCTTCTACGGTTGCATGGGGTACGTCCCCTCCATCCAGGCCCCGATACTGGAGTCCGAACACGGGCCAAGATGGGTCGAGGCCTCCAGCAAGGTCCGTGAAGGAAACGGGATTCGCCCCCGCGCCCGGCACGACGAGCAGAGGCGCCTCCTTGGGGTAGCCGCGCTGCAAAACCACAATGGAGTCGGAATCGCTTGGGGATGTCTCTCGGGGGCGAACCTGGGCCAGGGCTTGGCCTAAGCTCCGTCCTAGGGTTTCCACCTGGGGGGACTGCATCATGGACAAGTGGGTGCCCGGAACCGGGATCGGATGGAGGTGCTTCCGGCCGATCTGGCGGCTCCAGGCAGAGACCAGGTCAGTTCCGGGATTGTCCTGGGCCTGGAAAAGGTGCACAACCAGTCCCGGGCGCTGGAGCACGTAGCCGCTCGAAGCGCAGGTGGTGGCCCAGGTGATTCTGGTACGTTGGCGGATTTCTCCAAGGCTCAAATCGGCTTGGATGATCCTGTGGATGCGGAGCTTCTCCACCAGGGGTTCGAACCCTTCCACGCCCGCGGCGAGTTCCGCGAGCGATGACGTGAGGTCCTCATTTGGACCTGCCATGCGCCGGATGGTCTCAAGGAGGACAATCCGCGCATCGAAGGTGACCTGGTCGAAGTCGTTTCTCTTTTCAGGCTCTGGAGCGGTGTCCAGGAGGCCAAGAAACTCGACCACCTGGTCCTGGCCATGGAGTTGCATTGCAATTTCGTAGGCCAATAGGCCCCCAAAGGACCAGCCCGCAAGGCGGTAGGGTCCTTCGGGCTGGATCCTGCGGATTTCGCTCACCTTGCGAGCCGCGATTCCCTCGAGGGTGACAAAGTGGTCGCCATCCTCGTCTTCGAAAGGAAGGACGTACAAGGGCAGGTCCTCGGGAAGGTGGGGCGCCAGGGCCTGGGCATACAGGACCTGCCCGGTTCCCTCATAGGTCAGGAAGAGTGGACGTTGACCACCCCCTTCACGAAGAGCCAGGGCCTTGCCCGTCGCGGATTCATTCGTGGAGCCCAAGGCTCGGGCGGCGAGGCCAGCTACGGTGGGTGAGGCGAAGAAGTCCGGGATCGAGACGCCAATGCCCTGATCCTTGAGCCTAGCCATGGCCCGCACCAAGAGAAGGGAGTGGCCCCCAAGGTCGAAGAAGTTGTCGTGCCGTCCCACCTTTTCAATATGGAGAAGATCCGCCCAAAGCTCGGCAATGCGGGCTTCCAACTCACCCTGGGGTGGCTCGTAGATGGCAGTGAGGAACGCCTCCCCT
>CAZPUI010000441.1:0-4900 GCA_964589695.1 uncultured Solibacteraceae bacterium
TCGGCGGGACCGGTGGAAGCCTATCGCCGGCACTCCCAGGCGCACGGCGGCGAGCCCTATGTCGCGATCCTGTTCGCCGATATCCGTGGCCTCACGTCGATTTCCGAAGGGGAGCTGCCTTACGACGTGGGTTTCCTGCCCACCCTGAGCTTCTGCGGACGCCTGCGGGGGGACTGGCTCAACATGACGGCCCAGCTCTGCGGGAGCCGCCTGGGCCGGGACCTGGCGCGCCCCGGCGGCGTGGCCTTCGATGTGGAGCCCGCCCGGCTGGACGACCTGCGGCAGCGGCTGGAAGCCACCGCCAAGGACACCTTCGAGGCGGTGGACCTGCTCTGGTCCACCCCCAGCGTCATGGCCCGTTTCGAGGGCACAGGCCGGGTCAGCCATGCCCACGCCCAGGACCTGGGCCTGGTGGGCCCCGCTGGCCGTGCCTGCGGTCTGGACCGGGACACCCGGAGGGACCAGCCCTTCGGCCCCTACCGGGAGGCCTCCCTGCCGGTGGTGGTCGAGGAATCCGGGGATGTGGCGGCCCGGGCCCGGGTCCGCGCCCGGGAGATCGAGGCCAGCGTGGACTTCCTGCGCTGGGCCCTGGACGCCCTGGCGGAGCTTCCCCCGGGTCCCACCCGGATCGACCTGGAGCCCCTTCCGCCCTTCCAGCTCAGCGTGGGCATCGTGGAAGGCTGGCGCGGGGAGATCGTCCACCTGGCCGCCACCGGCGGCGACCGCCGCTACAAGCACTACAAGGTGGTGGACCCCTCCTTCCGCAACTGGAATGGCCTGGCCATGGCCCTCCGCAACCAGGGGATCAGCGACTTCCCCCTATGCAACAAGAGCTTCAACCTCTCCTACTGCGGGTTCGACCTGTGATGGCCTGCGTGGGGGAGGGAGTCGCGGCGGGGCCGGCCTGGGGCCGCGCAGGCCATGGGGGGGGCGCTTCGCGCCCCGGAGGAATGACGGGGGGAGCGGGTTCCACCGCGGACCTTCATTTACTGTCCCCAATTCTTAGGCGTTCAGCCCCTCTCGCGAGAAGGCGAACGCATGCCCCCCTTCTTTTTCATCCTCTTGATGCCCTCGCCGCCTCCTTCCCACCCACCGAGGATGAAAAAGATCGGTACCACATGCAGAGGTTCCCATGTTCAACCTGCTGAAAGCCCGCTTCCACCAGGGACATCGCACCAATGCCTTCCCGGAGGAGGTCCCAGCCCTGCCGGACCGGATGCGGGGGCGCCCGAGTCTGCTGCGGGAGCACTGCGTGGAGGGCTGCCGGGCCTGCAAGGATGCCTGTCCCGTGGGGGCGGTGGAGGTGCAGCCCCTGTTGAAGGTGGACCTGGGGAAGTGCCTCTTCTGCACGGCCTGCCAGGAGGCCTGTCCTGCGGATGCCCTGCACTTCCGCCCGGAATACCGGCTGGCCACCCGTACGCGGGAGGATCTCGTGGCCATGGCGGGGCACGACTATGCCCTGGCCAAGGGCCTGGAGGGCCGCCTCCGCCAGCTCTTCGGCCGCTCCCTGAAGCTCCGGGTGGTGAGTGCCGGGGGCTGCAATGGCTGCGAGGTGGATGTGAACGTGCTCAGCACCATCGGCTGGGACCTAAGGCGCTTCGGCATCGATATCGTGGCGAGCCCCCGCCACGCGGACGCCGTGCTCGTGTGCGGCCCCGTCACCCGCAACATGGAACTGGGCCTGAAGAAGACCCTGGAGGCCACCCCGGATCCCAAGCTGGTGATCGCCGTGGGGGCCTGCGCCATCGACGGAGGCCCCTTCCGGGACCAGGAGGAACAGCTGGGTGGCGCCGCCAGCTGCGCCCCCGTGGACCTCTTCATCCCCGGGTGCCCCCCCCATCCCCTCACCATCCTGGATGGACTGCTGAGGCTGGTGGGCAGGATTCCTCCCCACTAACCATGGCGCATGTCCTGACCTTGCTCTGCCTACCCGCCCTGGTGGCCCAGGTTCCACCCATCCAACTACCCTGGCTTTGCGATGGGCACAACCCCGTGCTGGTGCTGGTGGCGCCCACGGGAACAGCCCTTCGGAGCGAGACGCTCAAGATCCTCCGTGACCCCGAGCTGGCGGACCTGGAACTGTCCCTGCGGATGGTGGATGCACCTCCTTCGGAGCTGGCGAATAAGGTGCGGGCAGGCATTCCTGGGCTGGCCTGCGAAGGCTGGGCCCTGCTCTCGAACACAGGTGTACTTCTCACTTCCGGGCATCAGGCCCCCAGCGCCCAAGCTCTTCTCAAGGCCTTGTCCGCCGCGGGTGTCACGCCGCCCCTCACGCAGGTCAAGGCCTTCCTGCGCGACCACCCAGATCATCTGGAAGCCCGCGATGACCTGCTGCGCCTGCTCCGCAAAGGTGCGGTGGCTCGCACGCTCAAGACCTTGATGCTCGACGGAACCACCCCGGAAGACAGGCTCAGGACCCGTGGCCAGCGCGCCGTCCAGTTCCATGGAAGCAGCCTGCCCGACCCCGGGCCCTTCCGGGGCAAGCGACTCTCGGAGGAAGAGGACCTCCGGATCTGGGCTCCCTACGCCCAGGAGCTGGATCGGTCGTTCCGGAATGGAACCTGGCCTGCCCTACAGTTCCAGACTTCCCGGACCGAGGATGTCCCTGTGGAGGTTTGCAGCCCGCTGATGCAGGCCCTTTATCGGCGGCACCTTCCAAAGCTCGAAGCGGCCCTTGAAGCCATGCCGAGCCGCCGGGACCTCTGGCGACTCTGGGGGCGATTCCAAATTCTTTCGGAACATTTCAGGGCGGTGGCTTTCCTCCAAGGTCTCACCCCGCCGCCTCCGGAGTTGG
This sequence comes from uncultured Solibacteraceae bacterium, assembly GCA_964589695.1. Classification (GTDB taxonomy): domain Bacteria; phylum Acidobacteriota; class Holophagae; order Holophagales; family Holophagaceae; genus CAZPUI01. The sequence goes on from CAZPUI010000441.1 coordinate 2,795, forward strand.
GGCGACCCTGGCCCCCCACCGAAGCCCGGCCCGCCCTTGCGCTGGAGGCCCGCCTGGGTGGCGATTGGCGGGGCGTACGCGACCTCCTGGAAGGGGACTGGAAGCATTTTCAGGCCTACGGTGACGTGATTCGAACGGCCAAGCGAAAGGGCGGACCGCTTCCCTTCCAGGTGGTGGATTGGGAGGGCACCCTGGGCCCCCTGCTGGAGTCCATGCTCCGCCTTGGGAGCTCGATGGAGGCCCGGGAACTGGTGGACCTCCTGCGCCTCCTGGACGAAGGCCCTTCCCTGGTGGAACATGCCGCCGCACTGGCCGCAACCTGCGCGCGCCCTGACCTTGCAAAGCAGTGGAGGTCGAGGTGAACCCCGTCGCGGTCGAGACCCCGACCTGGGATCCAGCCCCCAGCACGCGCGCATATCCGAAAGGGCGGGTGTCCACGCTGCGTCCTGCCCTCTTGAGTCTCTGCCTGCTCTCCGTGCCCCTCCAGGCCCAGGAACGAAGCATCAGTGTCAGTCTTGAGCCCTCCCCCGAAGTTTGGAACATCAGGGATGTCCCAACCCTGCTGGAGGAACTCGCGCGGGGGCGTGGGTCGGCCCTGGTGGTACTGAACGACAGGACCGAACTGGCCAAAAGACAACTGGCAGACCTCCTGGCGGAGGAGTCCCTGTTGCCCCTGGGGCTGAGAAGCCTGGCGGTGGAGTGGACCTCCAAGCTCGGCCGGGAACTCTGCCAGCGCCATGGCTGGACGGGAGGCCCACGCTGGGCCCTTCTGGGTTTCCGGGGTGAGGTTGCAGGAGAGGGCAACGGCACACCTACATCAGGGGTGGTCCTGCAAGCTTTCCAGGCTACCGGATGCCGAAGCCGCCTCGAGGTGCTTCGCCGCTGGGTCAAGGACCAGCCCCGCGGAATCGAGTCGCGCCTCTTCCTGCTGCGGGAGCTGAGGCGAATGGGCGAGGCCCTGACCTATCGAGCCCTCAAGCGGCCCCAGCCCATGCTTCCGGCTTCCCGTCGCGTCCTGGAGATTGGCGGGCAGAGATTCGACGCAGATTCCACTGACGTGGTGCCTGAAATCCCACTTTCCCTGCTGACCGATTCCGAGGACGCGCGGATCTGGGAGGAGTATGTGGGCCACCTCCACCTCGCCCTTCCCGACTGGCTCCCCCTGATGGGCCGCGACCGCGCGGAGGCTATGAACGTCATGCCGGCCTGCCTGGTCGCCAGTCCCCGCCTCCAGGCCGCCGCCAAAGCCCTGGCCCCGCGGGTGGAGGATGCCCTCAGGACCCGGCCCACCTGCTTGCCCTTGTGGGAGCTTCTGCTGGCCATGGGTCCCAACCGTCCCCTGGTGGACGTCGTGACCTCGCTAACCCCAGGTCCCTGGGTGGCCTCCGAAAACTGGCCTCCGCCGGCCCTCCGGGCCGCCTTCCTGCGGGATGGCCAAAGGCACAAGGACTGGACCCGTGTGAAAGCGTTTGGTGAGCCCGCATGGCAGGACCTGCTGGCCGTGGCCGATACGAAAGGGTTCAAGTCCAGCGCGCTCGTGGCAGGTACCTGGCGGGAGGTGGCAGAACCCCTTCTCGAGGCCTACCTGCGCACCGGACGCCACCACGACGCCGACAAACTGGTAAGGGAATGGCATCAAAGATCCGCATGGAAAGTCGCTGCCCATCACGCCGCCAGACTTGCCCTGTCGTGTGGAGCAACAACACTGGCGGAGTCCTGGCAGCAGCTTGGGGCCTGAGGAGCCCCATCGGTCACCGTGCCCCACCCGGGTGACCAAGCCAGACAATCTGATCCCATAGCCCCTACGATACGGGGGGTCGAGGGGTCTGAGCCTGCCATCATGATGGCCATCCCCGGAGCCGCCATGCGCTTGCCGACCCTGATGCTCTGCGCAACTTTCCTTGGGGCCCAGGGCTTGGTCCCCCTGGAGCCCGGCCGCCTCGGCTCCGATTCGGTCCTGGCTCTGCGCTTGCGCATCAGCGGTAAGGTTCCTTGGAAGGAAGCCCCAGGGCTCTGGTTCCACCCCAAGGGCCGACCGGACCGCCGAAGCTCCCTGGTGGGACAGGTCACCTGGACGGGCACCGATCGGGACCGTGTGATGGAGGT
>CAZPUI010000442.1:0-4896 GCA_964589695.1 uncultured Solibacteraceae bacterium
GGCGGCCATGGATGGCGCCAAGCTCCGCCTCGACCTCGGCTACAGCCACCCGATCTTCTACAAGGCGCCCCAGGGCGTCACCATTTCGGTGGAAAAGAACACCCATGTCACCGTGACCGGTTTCGACCGTCAGGTGGTGGGTCAGGCCGCTGCCGAAATCCGGAAGTTCCGCAAGCCTGAGCCATACAAGGGCAAGGGCGTCAAGTACACCGGCGAAGTTATCCGCCGCAAGGCCGGCAAGACCGGGAAGTAAGGGGACACCATGGCAAACGACCTCGCACTTCGCCGTCAGAAGACCAAGACGCGCATCCGGGGCAAGATCTCCGGCACCGCCGAGCGCCCGCGTCTCACCATTTTCAAGAGCCTCAAGCGTATCTATGTCCAGGCAGTGGACGACGCCCGTGGCGTGACCCTGGCCGCCGCCTCGAGCCTGGAGAAGGATCTCCGCGAGGGTGGAAAGAATGGCTGCAACATTGCCGCTGCCAAGGCAGTCGGAGCCGTCATCGCCGCTCGCTTGCAGGAGAAGGGCATCACGGATGTGGTGTTCGACCGCAATGGCTACGTCTACCACGGTCGCGTGAAAGCGCTGGCCGATAGCGCCCGCGAAGCCGGGCTGAAGTTCTAAGGGGGACCCCATGGCCAACGTCGAATCAAAGAACGCAATGGATAGCCCCCAGCAGAGCGAATTCAAGGATCAAGTGATCTATGTCGGTCGCGTGACCAAGGTTGTGAAGGGTGGCAAAAATTTCTCCTTCTCGGCGCTCGTCGTCGTGGGTGATGGCAAAGGCAAGGTGGGCTTCGGGCTTGGTAAGGCCCTCGAAGTTCCCTCCGCCATCAAGAAGGGCATCGAGTCCGCCAAGCGCCACATGATCAAGGTTCCCGTGACCCCCAATGGCTCGATTCCCCATGCCATTACGGGCCGGTTCGGATCGGGGTCGGTGCTGCTCAAGCCCGCTCCAGAGGGCACGGGTGTCATCGCAGGTGCCGCCGTGCGCGCCATCATGGAAGCCGTGGGCATCAACAACGTCATGACCAAGAGTCTTGGCAGTTCCAATCCGCACAACGTGGTTCGGGCCACCTTCGAGGGTTTCAGGACCCTCATGGATCCCTATACGACCGCAGTCCAGCGCGGTTTGGACCAGGTGGAGGTGTAACCATGTCGAGCCTGATCGGAAAGCAGGTCCTCCTGACCCTCAAGCGGTCGACGATCTGTTGTGTGCCCAAGCATCGCGCCTTCACCCAGACCCTCGGCCTCAAGAAGGTCGGCGATTCCGTTGAGTGTGAATACACGCCCAACGTGCATGGAATGGTGAAGCTTGTTCCGTACCTCATCGAAGTTACGGTGAAGGGATAAGTCATGAAACTCAACGAACTCAAGCCCTCTGCGGGCGCCGTGAAAGAACGGAAGCGTGTGGGTCGTGGCCCCGGCTCCGGAATGGGCAAGACCGCAACCCGCGGCGAAAAGGGACAAAAGTCCCGTCGGGGTTACAGCAGCAAGCGAGGCTTCGAGGGCGGCCAGATGCCCCTTCACCGCCGTCTGCCCAAGCGCGGGTTCACCAATATCTTCGCTCCCGCCGAACAGGAAATTGGCCTTGAGCTGATCTCCAACCACTTCGCAGACGGGGACACGGTGTCCATCCAGACGCTGCGCGACAAGAAGCTCCTCAGTGCCCGCATCAACCGCATCGTGGTGCTTGCCAGCGGCGAACTCACCTGCAAGGTGACGGTGGTTGCGGACCGCGTCACCAAGGGCGCCCGGGAGGCCGTGGAATCCAAGGGGGGAACCGTTCAGGAACCAGCAGCTCCGGCCGCTGAGTAAGGTTCTAGGATGGAAAAACTTCGCCAACTCTTCATCAATCCCGAACTGCGCAAGCGGTTCCTCTTCACGCTGGCGCTGCTGGCCATCTATCGCCTAGGCGTACAGGTATCCGTGCCCGGCGTGAATGCGGAGGCACTGCAGAAGGGGCTTGGCGGCGCCGGGGATCTGCTGAACATGGTGGATCTCTTCTCGGGTGGTGCCTTCAAGAAGTTTTCTGTCTTCGCGCTTGGAATCACTCCCTACATCACCTCCAGCATCGTGCTCCAGCTTCTTGGGGCTGTCGTACCCACCCTCGAACAGCTTCAGAAGAAGGAAGGGGAGGCGGGGCGGCAGAAGATCAATCAGTGGACCCGCTACCTTACGGTGGGATTGGCCTTCATCCAGGGGTTCGGCATTGCTGCCCTCGCCCAGAGCATCGAGGGTGTCGTTACCAATCCTGGGATCGGCTTCAAGCTGCTCTGTGCCTTCACCCTGGCGACGGGAACGATTTTCGTGATGTGGATCGGCGAGCAGATCACCGAGCGTGGGGTTGGCAACGGAATCTCACTGCTGATTTTCGCGGGTATCGTTGCCGGATTGCCCGCGGGGCTCAAGACCTTGGCGGTGATGTTCAAGGACTCCCTCGCCCAGAAGGCCAACGCCTTTCCTCCCGGCATCTTCTTTCTGCTGTTTGCCGTGATGGTTGCGGTGCTTTTGGCTGTGGTGCTGGTGGAAAACGCCTATCGGCGGATCCCTATTCACTATGCCCGGCGCGTGGATTCCAGTCGCATGGCCAGCCAGCGCAGTTCGTACCTTCCGTTGAAATTGAACACCGCTGGCGTGATGCCCGTGATCTTTGCAGGGTCTGTCATGTCTGTGCCCCCTCTGATTGCGAATAATTTCAAATGGGAGTGGCTTGCCAAAGCCACCGCCTATCTGAACCCCACGAGCCACTTCTGGTCCTACACTCCCATCTTTGTGGTGGTGGTGGTGTTCTTTGCATTCTTCTACACCAGTATCGTTTTTAATCCCGATGAGACTGCGGAGAACATGAAACGCTCTGGGGGATACATTCCTGGCATTCGGCCAGGGAAGGAAACCTCCCTTTTCATGGATGGTCTGCTTTCCAAACTCACCTTTGCGGGTGCCGTTTATCTGGCCATCATCTCCCTCATCCCCTTGCTCATCCTCAACAAGATGCCTGGGCTGAACTTCTACTACGGGGGCACCTCGCTGCTCATCGTGGTGGGTGTGGCCATGGATACGGTTTCGCAGCTTGAGAGCTACCAGGTGATGCGAAGTTACGACGGCTTCCTCGAGAAGGGCCGCGTTCGGGGTGGGCGGTTGGCCAGAGCTTTGGCGAGGGCGAAATGAAGGCCCACATCATGCTTGGCGCCCCAGGTAGCGGCAAGGGTACTGCTGCCAAACAGATGGTTCAAAAGTTCGCTTTGACGCACTTGTCTACGGGCGATATTCTGAGAGATGCCGTTTCAAAAGGAACGGAAATTGGCCTACGGGCCAAGGCCATCATGGCCGCAGGAAAACTGGTGGACGACAATACGGTCAATGGGCTTGTCTTTGCGCGGCTGCGGGACGAATCCGGCGATGTGTTGTTCGATGGGTACCCCCGTACACTTGAGCAAGCCCAGGCCCTGGAGGCATTCCTCTCTTCACAGGGTTTGGAACTTGGACTCGTGGTGGATATTCAGGTCCCCCAGGATGTGTTGGAAGCGCGGGTTGTGGGACGTCGTGTCTGCAGCAATGCGGCATGCGGTGCCATCTACCACCTGCAAACCCGGCCCCCCAAGGTCGAAGGCGTCTGTGACTGCTGTGGAAACGCACTGAAGCACCGCGCCGACGATACTTCTGAAGCGTTCCGGTCCCGGATGGTCGAATTCGATCAGACTTTCCAGCCGCTTCAAGGGTTCTACAAAGGGCGGCCCAACTACCGGCAGGTCGATGGCAACCGGATTCCGGACGCCGTGTTCGAAACGCTGGTTCAGCTTTTCCAGGAGTAACGCTTGAGCAAAGAAGAAGCCATTGAGCTCGAAGCCACAGTGGTGGAATCGTTGCCCAACGCAGTATTTCGCGTGGAACTGGAGAACAAGCATCAGGTCCTGGCCCATATCAGCGGCAAGATGCGAAAGAACTTCATCCGCATCCTTCCCGGGGACCGTGTCCTGGTGGAAGTCACTCCCTATGACCTCTCCCGAGGTCGCATCATCTACCGTTTCAAATAACACAGTGGAGAGGAAACCATGAAAGTAAGGCCCTCTATCAAAAAGCTGTGCGAGCACTGCAAGCTGGTCCGCAGGGAAGGGATTCTGCGGGTCATCTGCAAAAAGAATCCTAAGCATAAGCAGCGTCAAGGCTAAGGAGTCGGAATGGCACGCATCGCTGGCATCGATCTGCCCGTCAACAAGCGCATCGAGATTGCGCTCACTTATATTTTTGGTATTGGCCGCCCCAAGGCTCACAGCATCCTGACCCGCGCCAAGGTGGACTTCGGCGTCAAGGTCCGTGACCTTACGGAAGAGGAAGTCGGTCGCATCCGCCGTGTTATCACGACCGAAGAGACCGTGGAAGGTGATCTGCGCAGGAACATCGGCTTGGACATCAAGCGGCTGATGGACATCGGTTGCTACCGTGGTCTCCGTCATCGCAAGGGTCTCCCCTGCCGCGGCCAGCGCACGCACACGAACGCGCGGACCCGCAAGGGCAAGCGCAAGACCATCGCTGGCAAGAAGAAGTAGCCGAGCCTGAGGAACTGATATGGCCAAGACCCAGTCCAAGACCGCCGGCAAGAAGGTGGTCAAGAAAAAAGAAAAGAAGAACGTGCCCCACGGCGTGGCCCACATTCAGGCCTCGTTCAACAACCCGATCATCTCCATCTCCGATCCCATGGGGAACATGCTTTGCTGGGCTTCCAGCGGCAACCAGAACTTCCGCGGCACCCGTAAAGGCACCCCCTTTGCGGCTCAGATCGCAGCGGGCGTTTGTGCCGAGGCTGCCAAAGAGCAGGGCTTCCGCTCCGTCGATGTGCGCGGCAACGGCCCCGGTTCGGGCCGAGAGTCCTCACACCCTAACTTGAACAGCTC
>CAZPUI010000443.1:0-3203 GCA_964589695.1 uncultured Solibacteraceae bacterium
ATAAGGTGTGCCTTCGGGAAGGCAGCCCCCGGCGAAGAGGGGGGCGCTGCAGGTGCGGCGGGTGGCCCCCATGTTGGCCGCGGGCCGTCGCACCGAGGTCGGTTGGAGCAGGGAGTGGAGCTCGAGGGTGCCGTCGCCCGGAGGCCCCGTCCACTGGGTGGCCAGGCAGATGTGGTCGTATTCGAGGTGGGACCCCCCCGCCCCCAGCACCGCCACCAGGCATGGGGATCCTGCCCGCAGCTTGTCCTCCAGCCATCGGAGGAAGCCCGGCAATCGGGGGTGCGCCCGGCCATCAGGGTTCCAGGTTTCGAAGGCCAGTCCCAGGCGCCGTGCGGCGCGTTCCGCATTGACCCCCAGAAGCACTTCGCCTCCTGCCAGATCCCGAACCACCTTCTGGCTCACCCACAGACCCTGGCCCAGGGCCGCGGTCTGGAGGGCGGCCTCCCCGCAGTAGCCCCCCGAATCCAGCCACTGGAGCCGGGGCGAAAGGGTTTGGGCCCCGAGCGGGGCCAGGAGGAGCGTCAGCAGAAGGGAGGCGCGAAGCAGGTGCATGGGGATGGGGGCGTGCCTTGGGAGATAACAGAGCGATAATACCCGCCAGCCCCTGCCCCGGAGTGCCCTTTGCTCAGCCTCTACCACATCAAGCCGCTGTATCAGAAGCTCTTCCGCGGGCTTGCGGGGGACTGGATGTCCCCGAACATGGCCACGGGGCTGGGGGTGGTCTTCGCCCTGGGCGTGGGGGGCTCCTTTGTCCTGGGAGGGGTCCTGGATCCCCGGTGGTTTCTGCTGGTTCCCCTGGGGCAGATCCTGCGCATGGGGATGAACGCCCTGGATGGCATGCTGGCCCGGGAAAAGGGATTGGCCTCACCCGTGGGGGCGATCCTCAACGAGGTCACGGATGTGGGGAACGACCTGCTCTGCTACGCGCCCCTGTGGTGGGTGCCTGGAATTCCCCGAGGGTGGGTGGCGGCCTTCCTGGTGGCCCTCTGTCTGGCCGAATTCGCGGGGCTCCTGGGGGCGGCCGTCTCCGGCCAGCGGCGCTATGAAGGTCCCTTTGGGGGCAAGTCGGACCGGGCCCTCTTCACAGGCGCCCTGGCCCTTATCCTGGGACTCCATCCCCCCTTCCTTGCCCATGCCGGGCCTTGGATGGCTGGGATGACCCTCCTGGTGGGGATCACGGGCCTCAATCGCCTCCGAGGGGCCCTCCGCACGGCGAGGGTGGCATGATCCTCCGCGGCGTGCAGACCCTGCTCCTTCTGGCCATGTTCGTGCTTCCCTGGCTCATGTTCCGCCGGGCGGGCAATGCGGGGGGACTCGCCTTCCTGGGATGGACCCTGGCCTTCCTGGGCATCTTCACCCTGGTGACCCGCCTGGTGGCCCTTCGCGATCCCGTTCGTGCCCAGGACCTGGCGGACCGCACCCGCACCTGGTGGTGGATGGCGGGTTATTTCTTCGTGGCCATGGCCCTGGACCGCTGGGTGACCTTCAGTTTCCTGGCCCTGCTCTCCTTCTGGAGTCTGCGGGAGTTCTATTCGCTGCTGCCCATGACCACGGCGGGCACCAAAGGGCTGCTGCGGCGGGAGGACCGACCGGCCATTTTCATGAGTTACGCCAGTATCCCCGTGATGTACTGGCTGGCCTACACCCGCTGGTACAACCTTTTCGTGATCATCGTCCCGGTCTACCTGGGACTGCTTCTGCCGCTTCTGGGGGTGCTCAGTCGACGCAGCGAGGGCTACATCACCCGGGTGAGCGTCATGCAGTGGGGCAGCCTGGTCTTCGTCTTCCTCCTGGGTCACCAGGCCTTCCTGGTGAACCTCTCGCCCCTACTCTTCATCTACGCGGTGTTCCTTACGGAACTGCGGGATGTGGCGGCCTACCTGGCGGGGCGGCTCACGGACCCTCTGGTGGCGCGCCATCCCCGCAGCCGGTTCTGGCGTGTCTACGGCTGGAAGGTGGCGGGGGAGATCAGTCCCCGGAAGAACCTTGGGAGCATCCTGTTGGCCGCCCTGGCCACCGTGGGGCTGGCCCTGGCCCTCGCCCCCGCCCTGCCACCCTTCCCCCGTGGGGCGCTGATCCGGGAGCATGTGCTCCTGCTGGGGGCGGCTGCGGGCCTCCTGGGAGCGGTGGGGGATCTGGTGGGTTCGGCCTTCAAGCGGGATCTGGGGCTCAAGGACAGCGGCTCCAGCCTGCCGGGCCACGGGGGGGTCATCGACCGCCTGGGGAGTCTGGCCTTCACCCTGCCCCTGATCTTCCACCTGGCCAAGTACCACTACTTTCCCCAGGACATCAACGGATGAACGCGCCCGTCGTCCAGGTGATGGAGTTCCTCCTCAACTTTGTGCTGGGGATCCAGAAGAACCGGCCTCTGCTCCCCGATGCGCCCTGCATCCTCATTGCCAACCACAACAGCGCCCTGGACACCTAATTGCCCGCGAGCCTCCTGGCCTGGGACCACAAGCGGCGGACCCGGGTGGCAGCTGCCCGGGACACCTTCGGAAACGGTCTCCTGGGCTGGTTCGCCCGCACCACCCTGGACACGGTGCTGGTGGAGCGCAGGCCCACCAAGGGCCAGGATCCCCTTGAACCCCTCAAGGCCCTTTTGGTGGAGGGCCGCAGCCTGGTGCTCTACCCCGAGGGCACCCGGGGAGAACCCGGGGACCTGGTGCCCTTCAAGCGGGGCATTGGTCTCCTGGCCATGGCCTTCCCGGAAATTCCCATCTACGCCATCTACATCCGGGGGGTGGAACGCTGCCTGGGGCGCAAGGAGGTGCTGCTGGTGCCCTTCCAGGTCCGGCTCATGGCCGACCACACGCCCCTCTGCGGTGGGGACTTCCCTCCCTTGCCTGGCGAAGGGGAGCGGGAGCGCAGTGCCCGCATCGCCCTGGCCCTGGAGAACCGCCTGCGCGCCCTGGGGGGCCTGGGGCCACGGGAAGATGCCCTGGAGGGGATCAACCCAAGCTGAATGTTCTCCGGCTTCTCTTCGCGAGCTCCGCGTCTCAGCATTGCTTAACGCACCATCCCCAGTCGCAGCATGAGCTTCACCCGGTGGCGCACCTCGGCAGCCTCCAGGGGGAGCCACAGGTAGTCCTGGATGAGGCCCGTGAGGGTGTCCAGGCTGGCCTCAGCCCCCTTGGGCACGAGCACCAGCAAGGGGATGGCGTTGAGGACGGCAGCGGCGATGATCAGGTCGTCGCGCTTGC
>CAZPUI010000443.1:3213-4887 GCA_964589695.1 uncultured Solibacteraceae bacterium
ACGGGACTCCGCAATGGGATGGCGTGGAGGTGGGAGGCGCCGCGGCTCAGGCGCACCAGGCCTTCCTGGGTGCCGTCCGCCAGGTGGTGGTCCACGAGGATGAGGTCGACCAGTTCGTTGGCCAGGGCCTGGCGGGTGGCATTCATGCCTGATGCGGGGCGCACCTGGATGCCCTCCTTGGCCAGGTGGTTGGTCATAACGGACTGGTTGGGGGTGGAATTCGAGGCCAGCAGCACCTTGGTGCCGGGCTTCACGGGCTGGCTGGGGGGCACGGCACCCCGGAGGGCTCCCAGCTCCAGCAGGTAGCGGAGGCGACCCAGCAGCACGGCGTCCGATTCGCGCTTGGTCATGAAATCGTCCACCCCCGCTTCCAGGGAGCGCTCCCGCAGGTTCCCCCCCAGGGCCGAGAGGATCACGAAGGGAATGTTCCTCAGGGAGGATTCAGCCTTGATGCGCCGACACAGCTCGAAGCCATCCATGCCCGGCATGACGGCATCGGACAGAATCAGGTCTGGACGTTCACGATGCAGGTGGTTCAGGGCCTCCTGGCCGTCGGGCAGGGCCCGGATGGTGGCACCCAGGGGCGCCAGGCGCGCCGTGAGCAGGGTGCGCATGTGGCGATCGTCCTCCACCAGGAGGATGGCGCGGCTCCTGGAGGCTGCTTCGGGGGAGGCCAGGTTGGGGACCTGAAGGCTCCCCTCATGGACAAGGCGGTTCCGCCCGCTGCGCTTGGCTTCGTAGAGGCGGTGGTCCGCGGCGGAAAACAATTCCTCGCTGCGGCCCTCCCGGCTCGGACGCAGGGCATGGAGGCCCAGACTCAGGCTCACCATGGGCAGCGTGGGCGATTTGGCATGGGGCAGTTGGAGGCCCAGCACACCCTGGCGAAGGGTGTGGGCCACCCTTGCGGCCCCCTCCAGGTCCGTTTCGGGCAGGAGACAGGCGAATTCCTCGCCTCCCACCCGGGCCACCAGATCCGAGCTTCGGTGGAGGGTTTCGGCCAGGGTCTTGGCGATGGTCTTGAGGCAGGTGTCGCCGGCCTGGTGTCCGTAGTGGTCGTTGTAGAGCTTGAAGTGGTCCACATCCATCATGATCAAGGCCAGGGACTCCCCGTTGCGCATGCAGCGCTTCCACTCCTGGCGCAGGGTGTCGTCGAAGCAGCGACGGTTGGCGATTCCCGTGAGGGGGTCCACCAAGGACATGGCCTTGTAGTGGTCGCGCTCCCGCTTGAGGTCCAGATGGGTGCGGACCCGCGCCTGAAGCACCTCGGCGTGGACGGGTTTGGAGATGTAGTCCACGGCCCCCGTGCTGAGTCCCTTGACCTGGTCCGCGGCCTCCCCCAGGGCGGTGAGGAAGATGACGGGTATATCCGTCGTCAGAGGCTCTTCCCGCAGCTTGGCGAAGGTCTCGTACCCGCCCAGTCCGGGCATGACCACATCCAGCAGGATGAGATCCGGGCTTTCGGTCACGGCCAGCTCCAGGGCCTCCTCGCCGGAGGTGGCCACCAGAACCTCATGGTCCCCCTCCAGGATCTCGCTCAGGATCTGGAGCATGGCGGGTGTGTCGTCCACCACCAGGAGGGTGGCGCGTCGGGAGGCATCCAGAGGGCGGAACATGGCGGACTCCGGGCATTCAGGGGATTCAGCCGGGCAACGGGGGACGGAGGTTGGATGGAAC
>CAZPUI010000444.1:0-4875 GCA_964589695.1 uncultured Solibacteraceae bacterium
CCTGCCCTTCTCCATGCTGGGCGGCGAGGTTGAGGTTCTCAACCAGTTGCAGATGGGGGCCATCCAGGGCATGAGCGTAAGCTCCGTGGCCGCCCCCAACATGGGCCCGCGCATGGGCCTGGTCAACCTGCCCTACCTGATCAACGACTATGACAAGCTGGAGAAGTTCTGCGGCAACGAGAAGCTTTACCAGCACTTCCTGGACGGCATGAAGCACCAGGGCATCATGGGCGTGGACATGGGGCTCCCGGAATTCGAGGTCCCCATTATCCCGGATTGACCCCCGGTCGGGTCGGCTGGTGCCTAACCCGGCCGAATTGAAGCCGCCCGCGGCATAAGGAGCTATTAAATAAGGATAAAGTTATTTCCTGACAGCGCCTAAGGCCTGGAGTCGGCGCTTGAGGTCGCCCATGGTGAAGGGCTTGGAGAGCAAGGTCACCAGGGGATCCGCCTCCACCAGGGCCAGCGCCTGATGGTCGGCCCGCCCCGTGGACAGCAGCACGGGCAGGTCGGGGCGAAGGGCCCTCAGCCGGGGCAGGGTGCTGGCCCCCCCCAGGCCCGGCATGTTCATGTCCAGGATCACCCCGTCCGCCGAGGCGCCACCCTCGAGCCAGGCCAGGGCGGCCTCCCCGCTCAGGACGGGGATGGCATGGTGGCCCAGAACCTCGAGGACGGCCTGGAGGGATTCCTGGATGAGTTCGTCGTCATCCACCACGAGGATCTCCAGGCTTGCGGAGGGGGCTTCGGCGCCGGACTCCATCGGGTCCAGGGGGGCGGCAGAGGAGGTGGTGCAGCCCGGGAACCGCAGGGACACGCAGGTCCCGCGCCCCGGTTCGCTCTGGATGTCCATCCAGCCGTGGTGGGCCTTGACCATGCTGTAGACCATGGACAGACCGAGCCCCGTGCCCTTGCCCACGGCCTTGGTGGTGAAAAAGGGGTCCAGGGCCCGCTCCAGCACCTCCGGCGTCATGCCGCAGCCCGTGTCCACCACCTGGACCTCGATCCATCGATCCTCGAGGTTCCGGGTGCGCAGGGTGAGGGTTCCGTTCTCCGGCAGGGCGTCCACGGCGTTCACGCAGAGGTTCATCACCGCGTGGGCGAAGGCACTGGCATCCCCCCGGATGGGAACCAGGTTCTCGGCCAGGTCCATCTCCAGCCGGACCCGGGCGAGGGTGGTGCGTTCCAGGAGATGGACCTCCTCTCGGATCAGAACGTTCACATCCAGGTCCTTCTCCTCCTCGGGGCTCTGGCGGGCGAAGCTCAGCAGGCCCTTCACCATGGTGGCCCCCCGGTGGGCGGCCTTGCTGATGGTGTCGAAGGCGCGGTGGCTGGGGCTCCCCGGGGGCTGGGTCGCCAGGCCGCTGGAGGCCAGGCCCAGGATGGCGCCCAGCACGTTATTCATGTCGTGGGCCACGCCGCCCGCCAGGGCACCCAGGCTCTCCATCTTCTGGGCCTGCTGGAGGTGGGCCTGGAGGATGCGCCGCTGTTCCTCGGCCCGGTGCCGCTCGGTGACATCCCGCACGAGGGTGATGACCGTGTCCTCGGCGCTGGGGGCCACCCGGGCTTCAAAGTGGCGGGTCTCCCCTTGGACCTCCAGGGCGTAGTCCAGTTCCTGGACCCTGCCGGTGTCCAGGGCGCGGGCGAAGGCCTGCAGGAAGGGGCGGGCCACGTGCCCGGGGAGGATCTCCTGCAGGGGACGATGGAGGAAGCGCTCCGGGGGAACGTAAAACCGCTGGGGGTCCGAGGCATGGCAGGCCAGGAAGGTGCCCTCCCGGCGGTTCATGTAGATCAGGTCGGGAATGGCGTTCAGGAGGGCCCGGTTGCGCGCCTCGCTCTCCCGGAGCTCCCGGTGCATCCGCTTGCCCTCCACCCGCTGCTGCCATTCCCGGTCCAGGCGTTCCAGGGTGCGGGGCAGGCTCCGGAAGGTCTCCGGGGACTTGACCAGGTAGTCGAAGGCGCCGGACTTCAGGGCCTCCACCGCCGTCTCTTCGCTGCCAAAGCTGGTCATGACGATGATGGGGAAGGTCCGGGTGTCCCCGGGGTCGGGCAGGAGCTCCAGGGCCCTTCCATCCGGGAGGTTGAGGTCCATGAGGGCCAGGCTGGGGCCCCAGGCCTCGGCCTCCCGGCGGAATTCATGGAGGGTGCTCATGACCCGCAGCTCCAGACCCTCCACGTCCTCCAGGGAGCGGAGGATCGCCTCGGCGTGCGCCTCTTCATCTTCGATCAGCAGGATGCGGCGGGGGAGCATGGGTGTGGTGTTCAGAAAGGGAAGCGGTTCCAGGCCAGCCAGTAGTACCCGAAGGCCTCCATCAGGGCGGTGAAATGGGCCAGGTCCACGGGCTTCACCAAGTAGCTGTTGGCCTGACACTCATAGGCCCGGGCCATGTCGCTCTCGGCGGCGGAGGTGGTGAGGACCACCACGGGGATGCTGCGGAGGGTGGGTTCGGACTTGACCACCCTCAGGACCTCCAGGCCATCCACCTTGGGGAGCCGCAGGTCCAGGAGCACCATGCCCGGCGGGGGAAAGGCCTCGGCATCGGTGTAGGCCCCCTGGTGGAACAGGTAGTCCAGGGCCTCCTGCCCGTCCGTCACATGGACCAGGCGGTTGGCCACCCGGAAGGACTCCAGGTTGCGGCGCACGATCTCGGCATGGGCCGGATCGTCCTCCACCAGCAGGATGAGAAAGGCTTCACCGGTCATGGTCGCGCTCCTCGCTTGGGTTCCTTCAAGGCCAGGGGCAGGGTGAACCGGAAGCAGGATCCCTTGCCCGGTCCCTCGGATTCCACCCAGATTCGGCCCCCGTAGAGCTCCACGATGCGCTTGACCAGGGCCAGTCCCAGCCCCGTGCCTTCGCTGGCGGGGTCCAGCTTCTCGAAGAGGCCGAAGATCCGGGCCTGGTACCTGGGATCCAGCCCCATGCCATTGTCCTGGACGAAGAAGACCGACTCGACGCCCTGGCCCTCCACCCCCAGCCGGATCCAGGGGTCGGGCTGGTTGCCCATGTATTTCACGGCATTCTCCACGAGGTTCTGCCAGATCTCCTCCAGGCGCGGCTTGTCGCCATGGAGGACCGGATTCGCGGCCTCGAGGTGGACGGCCACCCGGCGCTGGGCCAGCGCCCCCGCCACGGCCTTCAGGGCCTCCTGGATCAGGTCTCCGAGGCCCATCCGCACCGGGGGGTTCACCACCCGACCCACCCGGGAGACTTCCAACAGGTCCTCCAGCAGGCGGCCCATCTTCCCCGTGGCGTCCCGGATGAAGGCCATGTCCTTGGCCACCCGCTCGGCCTTGCCCTGTTCCAGGTCCTGCTCCAGATAGCCCAGGAAGGTGCGCACCGTGACCAGGGGGCTCTTGAGGTCATGGCTGATCATGTAGGTGAAGCGCTCCATTTCGGCGTTCTTCTGCTTGAGCTCCTCCTCCCGCATCCTGCGCTCCGTGATGTCTTCGAAGACCGTGGCGAACTGGTCCGGTCCTGGAGAGATGACGGAGATGCGGAAGTGCTTCTCCAGGGGGGGGAAGTAGGTCTCGAAGGCCATGGGGGGACCCCCCTGGGCCACGGCACCATACTCCTGAAGGTAGGGGGGGGGATCGGAGCCGTAGAGCTCCGAGCCCAGGCGCCCCGGTGCGGTGGCGACCTGGATCCCGGTGTGCTGTTCGAAGGCCGGATTCACGTCCAGGATGCGGTAGTCCGTGACCCTGCCATCCGGGGCCCGAAGGAGTTCGTGGAGCGCCACGCCCTCGGCCATGCTCTCGAAGAGGGTCCGGAACTTCCGGGCGCTGACCTGGAGCGCCGCCTCCACCCGCTTCCGGTCGGAGATATCCAGGAAATCCACCGAGATATTCCCCGGGGTGGTTTGGTAGACGTGGACATCGAAGAAGCCCTTGATGCCACCGGCATCGTAGGGGATCTCGAAACCCTGGGGGCCCAGGGTGCCCCGGGCCACCTTCCGGTACATGTCGGGAATGGGGGTTCCCACGAGTCCGGGGAAGGCCTCTTCGATGGTCATGCCCAGGCGCGCGGTGTGGTCGATGCCCAGGATGCGGTCCGCCGCGGGGTTGGCCCCCGTGAGCACCAGGCGTTCCTCGGTCTCCAGGTGGTAGAAATACTTCGCCATGGGGGAGGACTGGACGATGCTTCGGAACCTCTCCTCGCTCTCCCGCAGGGCCACTTCCGTCCGGCACCGTTCCGAGAGGTCGCGGCAGATGCTCATCACCGCCGGCTGTCCGTTCCAGGTGATGGCCCGGGCGTTGACCTCCACCGGGAGGCTGGATCCGTCCTTCCTCCGATGGGCGGTGACGAAGGTGATATGCCCTTCGGCCAGGAGCTGCGCGAGGCGCTCCGGCGCATGCACGGCTTCCTTGGGCGAGTCCACCTGGTCCACGGTGAGGGCCATGAGTTCCTCCCGGGCGTATCCGAGAAGGTGGCAGGCCGCGGGATTGACGGCGAGCATGCGGGCCTGAACGTCATGGATGAAGATGGCGTCCCCCGCGTGGTCGAACAGGGTGCGGTAGTTCGCCTCGCCGACCCCCTCCCCTGCAGCCCTTCCCGTGTCCATGCCTCCCCCATGTGGATCCTGGATGGGTTCATCGGCCGGGCACGCCAGTCCCTCAATTCTGCGGGGTCGCCCGAGGCCCTTCGGGGTTGGGGTAGGATGGCCTTGTTTCATCCCCTTCCCCTGGAATGCCCATGCCCCCCCCTTCTCCCCGGCCGGATGACCTGGACCGCCGCCTGGTGGCGGAACTCACGGCGGATGCCCGCCCCACCCAGGTGGCGCGGGCGGCGCGGCTTGGGATCTCCCGGGCGGCGGTGCAGGGGCGGGTCAAGCGGCTGGGGCGTGAGGGTCTGACCCTAGGCTACACGCTGCGTCTGCGGCG
>CAZPUI010000445.1:0-4852 GCA_964589695.1 uncultured Solibacteraceae bacterium
GGTGGTGGACCACGTCAGCGTGGGCTGGGACGGGGTGCCCCTCTTCAAGCCCATCGAACACCTTCAGGTGCGTCGCGGCTTGAAGCTGGCCATCGTGGGCTTCAACGGCACGGGCAAGACCACCCTCCTCCGGGCCCTGGCGGACCAGCTCCCCTTCCTTACCGGAGGGTCCCGGCTGGGCAGCCAGGTAAAGCTGGGCTATTTCGACCAGCACCACGCCAACCTGGACGAACGCAACAATGTGTTCCAGCAGATCCAGGCCAACAGTGGTTCCCTGGCCACCAAGCAGGACATCTACGGATTCCTGGCCAAATTCCAGTTCTTCGAGGCCGACTGGGAGAAGCCCGTGGGGGTGCTGTCAGGGGGGGAGCGAGCCCGACTGTCCGTGGCCACCCTCATCCGCCAGGGTTGCAACCTGCTGCTCCTGGACGAGCCCACCAACCACATGGACATCGCCAGCATGGAAGCCATGGAGGACGCGATCCTGGGGTTCGAGGGCGCCGTGGTTCTGGTGACCCACGATCGCTACCTGCTGGGGCGCGTGGCGGAATCCCTGCTGCGCATCCATGAGGGGGTGGCCGAGTATCGCGAAGGCGGCTACGAAGAGCACCAGGCCTGGGTGGATCTGGACCTGGGATCCGAGGACGCGGCCTTCGAGGAACCTGAACCCCTCAAGCGCGCCAAGGTCGAGGAGAAGGCCAAGCCCGCGCCCAAAGCCGAACCCAAACCCATGGATCGGGAGAAACAAAAGGCCACCAAGCGGATGGAGCGGAAGGTCGCGGAGGCCGAGGCCGTGGTGACGGAGCTGGAGGCCCGGCTCCAAGCCCTGCAGCAGGAATTGGCCACCATGGATCCCTTGGATTGGAAGGCCTTCAACGCCCAATTGGATGCCCAGAAAAAGCTGGAGATGGATTTGGCGTACGCCATGACGGCCTGGGAGGAGGCCCAGACCGCGCTCGATTCAGGGGCATAAAGGGCCGTGCATCCTGCACCATGGGGTGGAACGACCGCGGGGAGCCACCAGAACTTAGGGTTCTGCCCTTTTTCCCCGAAGCGACCTCCTATGCCGTCCCCCACCAACAAGCGAAGCCATGCTCGCGTGCCCATCGCCTTCCGCGCACGGATCATCTGGCCCGGTGGGGCCATCAATGTTCCCAGGGCCCTGAATGTCAGTCTGGGGGGCGTGCTCTTGGCGACGGACGCTCGGATCCCGGTGGGTTCCGTCTGTCATCTGGTCCTCTTCCTCGTCAGCGACGGCGATGAATACAAAGTCCTGGCCCAGGCCACGGTGGTGCGGCAGGAAGCCCACGCGCTGGCCCTCCGCTTCCTTGACCTGCGGGGTCCCGACAGTCTCGACAATCTCGAGACGCTCATCCGGTTCCATACCGAATCCCCGGGGTAGGCCCCACAGGGTGGGGGAACCATGACCTCGTGGGCGCAGTGGCCCAAGAACGCCTCGCCCGCGGCTCGGGGCAAGAAGCTCAATCTGAACAGCACAGGTGTCCTCCCTGAAGGCTCCGTGTTGAATCCTCATGGTTGCGGCCGGATACCGCGCGGGGAGCTACGGAAAATTTGGCAGGCTCGGGAACCCTGGGGCTAATCTTGTCACGATGATCTTCGTACCCCATCTTCCACCCCCTTGGAGGTCCGGATGCACAGGCCCCTTCTCCCGGTTCTTGCGGCCTTGGTGGCCTGCGGGACCCCAGTCCTTGAAGCCCAGGCGGTGGTTCGCCAGACCATGGGCATGACCCTCACCATGAACCTGGAGCGGTTCCTGCAATCCTTGGCCCGGGGGCGTGTGGGCTCCCTGGTGGTGGTGGATGGGGAGGGTCGACTTCGGGAGGGTCTCAAGGCCCTGCTGAACCAGGATCCCCTCCTGGAGATGGGGGTGCCCCTCCAGACCCTGGAACCGGACAAGGGGATGGGCAAGGAACTACGGGACCGCCAGACCTGGTCCGAGGTCCCCCGATGGGCCTTCCTGGATGCCAAGGGTGTCGTGCGTCTGGAAGGCACGGAGCTTCCGGGCGCCGCCAACCTGGCGGACCAGCTCCTGGCCTCGGGGTTCATCGATCGCACCCGGGAACTCCAGAGTTTCCTATCCAAGCATCCCGAGAGTGTGGAGGCCCTCGATCAGTTGTTGAGGCACCGCTTCCGGATCGCGGGCAACCGCATGCGCCCCTTCCTCAAACCCCCCGATCCGCCCAAGAGCCAGAACCCCGAGGACCTGGCATCGGCCCGCATGGCCCCCCAGGAACTCACCCGGCCCCTGAGCGATTCGGAGGATCGGCTGATCTGGGGCCTATGCTCTGAAACCCTGGAGAAGCTCCTGAGACAGGATGGCTGGCAGCTGTCCCTCACGGACTTCATGGGGTTCAATTCCTTCGGCAATGTCTTCCCCTTCGAGGCGCGCTTCTCCCCCCTGATGAAGGCCGTGTGTGTGCGCCACCTGGCCAAGGTGGAAGAGACCCTGCTGCGGGCCCCCGGCAATCCGGCCTACTGGAGAATCTGGGTGCGCTTGGCTGGTTGTGCGGGGCGGGGAAACCTCCGCACCCTGAGTCAAGCCGTGACGACGGTGCCCTCCCGCATGCGCATGCCCCTTCCGCCCGACGAGGTGCTCCCTGACTATGTGCTGGAATGCCGCCAGGCCAAGGATTGGAAGGCCCTGCAGGAGGCCATGGTCCTGCGGTTCGAAGAGGCCCGGGATCGGTTCAAGGATGCCCAGTACGTTCAGGTGATGAAGCAGTTCCGGGGTGGAGATCTGGCGGCGGGGACCTGGGATTCCGCCCTCGGGCCCTACCTGGAGTCCCTCCTCATGCAGGGCAACACCAGTGCTGCCGAGGCCGTGGTGAACGAAGCCCTGGGGTGGCCCGGGGCCAAGGGATTGCCGGCGGCGGCGGCGGCCGTCGCCACCCGCTGCGGACACGAGGACCTGGCCAAGCGCTGGGCCTCCCTGAACCCCACCGAGAAGTGATCCGGAGGCAACCCATGCACCGACGATTCTTGATGATGTTGAGTTTGGGTTCCATCCTCTCCGCCCAAGTCGTGGTGCAGCGCATGGTCATGGCGGATGCCGGGATGGGAAACCTGCTGACCCTGCCCGCGGACAGCCTGGTGGTGCTGGACGATGGGAAGGGCACCTGGGGCAAGGCCTTCCAGGCCCTCATGGCCCAGGAACCTCTGGCGGAATGGGCCCTCCGCCATCGCACGCTCTCGGGCAAGGGCGATGACAAGGCCACGCAGCAGGCACGGGAGAAGCACGGCTGGGGACCCGAGCACCGGTGGGCCTACCTGGGGCCCGAGGGTACGGTGAAGGTCCAGGGCACCACCCTGCCCACGGGGACGGCCCTGGCAGCGGCCTTGGAGGGGGCCGGGTACAAGGATCCGGACAAGCAGCTGGAGGCCTTCGCCCGTCAGCACCCCGAGCATGCCGATGCCCAGATGGCCCTCCTGGCCGCCCGATGTCGGCGTGCGGAGCGCTACATGCGGGCCATCATGCCCCCGGAGCCCGAGGGAGGACGTTCCTTCAGCCTCAACATCGATGGCTTCCTGGCCTCCAGCGGCGGCGTCGATCGGGTACCCACCCGCGCCCTGACGGAGGCAGAGGACAGGAAGTTCTGGGGACCCTGCGAGGCCCAGCTCAGGAAGGTCTTCATGGGAACGGCCTGGGTGGAATCCACGAGCCAGGTCACCCTTCCCGCCACGGCCCGCCACAGTGCCTTGATGCGGGAGGCCTGCCGGGTGCTCCTGCCCCGGGTGGAGGATCTGCTGGGGCGCTATCCCTCGCACCAGCGGCTCTGGGACTTCTGGGTGGGCATGGCACGGGCCACGGGGGCCCGCACCCTGCGCACCCTTCTCAGCACCCTGGCGGCCGTGCCAGGGGGCACGGACCTCCCCCCCGGTGGGGCCCTGGAGCTCTATGTGAAGGAGTGCCAAGGGGCCAATGCCTGGGCGGACCTCCGGGACGTGCTCCTGCCGCGCTGGCGGCGGGTGAAGGATGTCTTTGGTCAGCTTCGGGGGTTGAATTTCGAACAGGGGCGTGACGCCTTCAAGGGCACCTGGGATGGCACCCTGGGGCCCCTGGTGGAAGCCCTCCTGCGCCTGGGAGACACCAGCACGGCCGAAGGAGTGGTGGAAGAAGCGGTCCAGGCCTTCAAGCCCAAGAACCTGCCCACCTGGGCTTCCACCCTGGCCCTGCGCTGTGGCAAGGCCACCCTCGCCCAGCAATGGGCCAGCCTGAAGATCCCGGATTGATCGATCACTTCGCCAGCAGCGGATCCACCCGGCAGCAGACCTCGCCGCGGGCCCAGGCCTGACAGGCGAGGCGCACATCCGGGCCCACGCCCAGGGTCTCCAGGACCCGCCGTTCGGTGGTGCCCATGGGGGTCAAGTGCTCCTGGCCGGATTCCACCGTGACCCGGCAGGTGCCGCAGCGGGCGTGGCCTCCGCAGCGGTGGGTCAGGTCGGCTCCGGCCTTGCTGGCTGCGGCCAGCAGGCTCTGTTCGCGGTCCAGCTCCGCGGTGCCATGGGTGGTGCCTGTGAAGGTGACCTGGATCATCCGGAACTCCTCGTGCCTTCGATGGTGGCACAGGTGCTCCGGTGCCAACCCGGTACAATCGGCTGAGCACGGGAGGCTGGATGTTCGTCGTGGAGCACACCCTTGAAACCACCGCCCTTCCCGAGCGGGTCTGGGCATGTTGGCTCAATCCCGAGACCTGGCCCGGATGGCAGGATGGTCTGGCCTGGGCCTATCTGGCGGGGCCCATGGGCCCGGGGCGCACGGGCAAGGTGCGCCTGCATTCGGGCAAGGAGGTCGGGTTGCGCATCGAATCCCTGAAGGCCCGGGAGGAGCCGG
>CAZPUI010000446.1:0-4845 GCA_964589695.1 uncultured Solibacteraceae bacterium
GCCCTCGCCCAGGAGGCCCCCTCCTTGCCGAGGGATGTGGTGAACATGCTGCGCTTCGCCAAGGGTGGCCTGGTGGTGTCCCTGGGCAAGGGCCCCCTGGAGACGTCCCTGAAAGCCCTGGTGCGAGAGGATGCCCTGGTGGACCTGGCCCTGGAGGTCCTGCCCCAGGAATTCCTGAACTGGAATCCCGCCGTGATGCCCTGGGTGCGAAGCCAGGCCGGCGCCTCCCTGTGGGTGGTGCTGGATCGGGACGGCCGGGTGGTGGCCCAGGGCATGAAGCTCCCCCGGGGCGAGGATCTGGCAGGCACCCTCGCCAAGGCAGGGATGGTTTCCCCCAGCGCGGCCCTGCGGGCCTTTCTCCGGCAGCATCCCACTCACCAGGAGGCCCGGACCCAGCTCATCGGGTTCCTCCACACCAAGGCCTCCCAGCGCACCGTGAAACTCCTGAACCTCCAGCCTCAGGCCCCCAAGGGCGAGGAGTCGGTGGAAGCCACCATGTCCCGCTGGACCCAGAGTGCCCTGTGGCTTCCGGAGGCCCAGCGACAGCCCCTGAGCCCTGAGCAGGATGTGGAGACCTGGGCCCCCCTCGCTCAGGAGTTGGAGCTGCTGCTGCGGGATCCCGCCTGGCCCGCCGCGCCGGTGAACCTGCAGGGCTATCCCGCCGAGGCGCACAGCCCCATGATCCAGGCCATCTACCAGCGCCACCTCCCCCGTCTCCAGCAGGCCCTGGCCCAGCACCCGGCGAGCCACCACCTGTGGTCCCTCTGGGTCCGTTTCCAGGGCTGCCAGTCCAGTCCTCCCTCCCTGGCGTTTCTCCAGGGGCTGAAACCCTTGCCAGAGCCACTGGGGGGACGTGGGGATTGGCCCCCCTCGGAGGTGGTGGGACTCCTGGTGGCGGATGCCCGCAAACGCGGCGCATGGCAGGCGGCCCGGGACATCCTGTGGGCCCAGTTCGAGGCGGAGGGTGATCCCGAGGAAGGACAGAAAGTCGAACCGTCCCTCGCCACGATCCTGGCCAATGACGCCGCGGAAACCTGGCAGAACCTGTACGATCCCCTGATCGAAGCCCTGGTGCGCACGGGACAGGAGGGACGGGCCCTGACCGTGGTGCATCGGGTTCGCCAGCAGCCCCACCTCAAGAACACCCTCGCACGCCTGCAGGAACTGGCCCGGCGCCTGGGGCGCAGGGACCTGGCCGCCCCATGGGTGCGTTGATGGAGGTCCCCATGCTGCGAGCCATCTGCCTCCTTCCCATCCTCACCGCCAGCCTGACGGTTCAGGGCCAGTCCTCCTGGGGCAACCTCGCCCCCCCCGTGGCTTCTGAAAACCTTGGGAGGTTGGCGCGGGCCCTTTCCCGACAGTCCGTCTCCCTCGTGGTCTTCGACACGGCCCAGGGGGCCTGGCAGGAGGCCTTCGAACGGCTCTCGTCCGAAGGGCGGCTTGCGGAACTGCCCATCCACTGGCGCCAGGCGGAGCTGGGATCGGGCCCGGCCCTGGCCCGGCGCGAAGCGTGGAAGCCCGGTCCCCACTGGGCCCTCATGGACGACCACGGCAAGGTCCTGGCCCACGGAGGCACCATCCCCACCGCCAGCGTCCTCCAGGAGGCCCTGGAGGGCACCGGCCGCGCCACCCGACTCCAGGGACTCAGGTCCTTCGTGGCCCATCACCCCGAGCACTTGGAGGCCCGGACGCTGTTCCTGCAGGAACTGCGGGAGGTGGCCCAGCGGCGGACCTTGAGGGTCCTGGGCCTGCGACCACCCCCTCCCCCGGACCCCCACACGCGCAAAGCCACCTTCGGGGACAGCTCCGGCTTCAGCCACACCACCACCCCCGGCGAGGAAGACCACTACGCACAGCTGCAGGCGAAACCCCTGCCGGAGGACCAGGACGAGGCCATCTGGGGCGAATACGCCCGGGAACTGGCCAAGTATTTCGCCGAGGACGGCTGGCCGGCCCTGGAGTTGGCGGATAGTTACCGTGCCGCGCAGCCGGAGGGGCCCAGGGTCGGGTCCCCCCTGGCCCGGTTCAGCCCCCGCTGCCAGGAGGCCTACGCCAGGATTCTCCCGGAGCTGGAAGCCTTCCTGGTGCGGTTCCCCCACCATGGCCAAGCCTGGCAGGCCTGGGCCGACCTGGCCCAGGCGGTGGGCCGGGATCCCAAGACCCTGCTGGCCTCCCTCGCACCACCTCCCGCCGATGCCGCGTCCTGGCCGCCCATGATCCTGCGGAGGGTGCTCCTGGCCAGGGCCCGGAAAGACCAGGACTGGCGGGTCGTGGCGGACCTGGCCACGGAATTCTGGGAGCGGGTCCTGGACCTGAGCCAAGGGGAGCGTCGATTCAAGGCCAGTGGCAAGGCCTCCAAGGGTTTCCAGCCCACCCCGTGGCTCAGCGCAGAGCTCTGGGACACGGTGGCGGGTCCCCTGCTGGAGGCCCACCTGTTCCAGAACCGCACCGGTTCCGCGGAAGCCCTGGTGTCCACCTGGGTGGAGCATGGGGGATGGGAGGGTGCCCTTCCCCAGGCGGCAGCCCTGGCCCGCAAGGCGAAACTGGAGGACCTGGCCCGGAAATGGGAGGCCCTGGGGAAGTAGGACCTTCGCCTACAGGAAGGCCCGCAGGCTCTCGTCGATGCCCTTCTTCACCTCGTACCAGTACGTCAACCCGGCCTCGTGCTTGTCCTTCTCGAAGGCCTCGATCCATTCCTGGAGCTTGGGATCGGGGTTCTTCTCCACGTCCCGGCAGCGCTTGAGGAAGGTGAGCACGAAGTCCAGGTTGCGCTCGGATTCCCAGTAGACGCTGGCATTGCGGCTGTTGAGGCGGCTGGCCAGCACATCCAGGCTGGCGAGGAAGGCCTGCTTCATGCCATGGAGGCTCTCCACGATCTCCGGCAGCATCTCCTCCGCCCAGCCCCGGTGGAAGCGGCAAACGCCCAGGTTGTCCAGGATCAGCTCGGCCCGGAAGCGGGCGGCACAGATCCTTCCCAGGGTGCGGGGGGGCAGGAATTCGGCGCCGTAGTGCATGTAGTACTTGCCCATGATGGCCATGGGGGCCAGGGCACCGGGGGTCCAGTACTGGTTGGGCACCATCCAGCCCCGGCGTCCCGAGGCGGTGTGGATGAAGGTGTCCAGGATCCGCTTGCCCTTGAGCCGCTTCACACCGCGCCCGAACTTGCGAGGTCCCTCGGACAGGTCCAGGAAGCCCTTCTGCTGGAGGATGGCCTCGATGAGTTCCAGGGCCACTTCGGCGTTGTGCCAGGAATCCTCCACGACGCGGAACCCTTCGATCTCCCAGCGGGGCACCTTGGTGACCCCGATTTCCTCCGGCAGCAGGTCCCCGGTGACCAGGCACTCCATGAGCCAGGCCAGGACCCCCCCCAGGCTGATCCCGTCGAAGCCCCCGGCATCGGCCTTGGCGTTCACCGCCTCCGCCGCCCGCTGGTCGAAGATGCCGCAAAGGGGCCCCATGGTCTGGTAGGGCTCATAGTCCTTCTTGAACTCGTCCCGGGTCTTCTTGCATACCGCCGAGCAGGGCTCACCACAGGTGGATTGGCTCTTGGTTCGGATGGTCTCCTCGTTGAACTGCTTCAGGTAGTGGTCCACCACCAGCTTCTGGTGCAGGTCCAGACGGGCCTCCTCGGTGTCGAAGATGGACCGGTAGTTGAAGGCAATCACGCGCCCCTTGAGGGTGGCGTAGTTCACACCGAAGGTGCCCCCCGTCTCGAACTTGGGGTCGAAGCGGTACTTGGTGGTGCTCTCGAAATCCTTGGCGGCCAGGCGCTGCTTGTACTTGGCCTCGAACCAGTCATCCGCCACCTTGCGGTCCCGGAAGTCCTCATCCACGTGGGTGCCCCCGTAGATCACGGCGGCGATGCCGTGTTCCTGGAGCAGCTTGGAACCCAGCCCCCCTCGACCCGCCCAGGTGTCGGCGTAGGTCATGCGGCCCTTCACAATGGGCGCGCTGCCGATGGCCCCAAAGTCCGTCTTGAGGGCCGCGGGCCCCACGGCCAGGATCCGGGGATCCGTCTCGTAGCGGGGGCCAAAGCGCTCCAGAACCGTGTCCATGAGCCCGTACACCCCGGTCCGGCCCCGGGCCCAGGCTTCCTGCAGGTCCACGGGCACCACTTCCACCTCGATCTCCTCTCCGTGGACACGGTTCAGGTAGAGGATCGAGGGCACCGGCGCCTTGCCGATGATGGACACGAGGTTGATGCCCAGGTTGTCGAAGACCAGGGCGGCCCCGCCCATGCTGGAAATGTAGGTACCCCGCCAGCAGGGGCTGAAGGAGGTGAAGATGAGTCGGTTGGAACCAGGCAGGATGGAGCCCGCGAAGATCCCCGCCCCGAAATTGAAGCTGCGCCGCTTGTCCGCGAGGTGCACACCCAGGTCTACGGGCCCGCATTATACCCCCACCTTGTAGGTGCCCACCCGTGAAAAGCCGTTGCAGGGATCGATGAAAAGGACGCGTTGGACAGGATCCATGCCTGAACTCCCTTGCCCATCATCCTAGCGCCTGGGAACGTTCCCAGTCTTTGTTGGGTCGATGTAAACCTTCGCGCCTATCGATTCCCCTGGTCCAGCCCTCCGAGGGGTCCTGAACCGACGGCCCCCTGGGGCACCCCGATGGGCCCCCAGCCCTGGCATCCCAGCCCCCGAGCTTGCGTCCTGGTTACCATGTCCCTTTGGCTCGACCATGAATTCAGGGAGCTATTGATGATCAAGTTCAAGCGGATTCTCCTCGGTCGCAGGCTCGCCACCGATGAGGTCCACGAAACCCATGTGAGCAATTTCATCGGACTTTCGGTCTTCAGCTCCGACGCTCTTTCCTCTGTGGCCTACGCCACCCAGGAAATCA
>CAZPUI010000447.1:0-4833 GCA_964589695.1 uncultured Solibacteraceae bacterium
CATCCAGGATCCGACCGTAGGGATCCACCAGCAGGTCGCAGCCCTCGGCCCCCAGGACGGGCACGGGAGGATCGGCCACATGGTCCTTGGACTGGGTGAAGGGATGCCAGACATGATCCTGATCCAGGCGTAAACGGTCGTCCCACGCGGGGGGCAGAATGGCGGACATGACTCCTCCCGAGGCCAGGGTAAGCCGTGGGGGTGGAATAATGGGAGCCATTCTTCACCCGTTTCCCAGCCTGGAACCCTTCCACCCCCTGTCCGGAGGCCCCATGTCCGAAGCCCTCGACCGTGATCGCTGGATTCTGGCCGGAGCCATGACGGCGCTGGGTCTGGTGGTCTGCATCCCTGCGGCCATCTTCCATTGGGGGTGGCGGGCCGCGGCCTTGGTGACCTTCCTGGAGCTTGTGCTGGTGGGCATCCACGTGTTCCGTACCCGGGATCCCCTGGTGCGGCGGCTGCTTCCTTTTGCGGTGGTGGTGGGCTTTGGTGAACTGCCCACGGATGCCTTTTCGGTGGTGCTCAAGGGGACCCTGGTCTATCCGCCAGGGGAGCCCTTGATCTGGGTCTCTCCGCTCTATATGCCCTTCAGCTGGATGGCCACCATGGTGCAGATGGGTTTCCTGGCGTGGTGGATGGGGCGGCGCTGGGGCATGGGGAGGGCCACGTTCACCATGGCCCTCGTGGGGGCGGCATACGTTCCCACCTACGAGACCCTGGCTCGGTGGGCGGACTTCTGGATCTACCGGGACTGTCCAATGGTGCTGGGGGCCACCCCCCTCTACGTGATCCTGGCGGAGGGGCTGATCTGTGCGGCCCTGCCCCTGCTGATGCGCCGGGCGGAGACCCGCAGCCTTGGGACCATGGCCCTGCTGGGGCTTGCCCAGGCGGGTGTGGTCTATGCGGCCACCTGGCTGGGATTCGCCCTGGTGGGCCATTTGTGAAGTGCGCAAGGTGCCGAGGTACCGCGCGTCGCGTCCGGCCGCTGAACGAAGGCATTCTCCACTCCTAGGCGATCGGCCTGTGGCCCATGAATGACTTCGGTTTTTTCCATGTCGTTTCTGGGTGGCGTTGGCTATTCCGCATCGGTATTCTGAGGGACCCTGCCCGAAACCGGAGGTCTCATGTACGCTCCTTGCTCGAAGATGAAGTGGACCCCGTGGGTGGGTGGATTCCTTGGAATCCTGCTCCTGGTCCAGTGCGGTGGGGGCAAATCCCCCAGCACGCCCCCGCCTGGACCCACGCCCACGCCTCCGGTGGGCACGGTCCAGTCCTTCACCCTGCCCTCCACGGACAAGGATCCGGAGGCCATCGCCAAAGGGGCCGATGATTCCATGTGGTATACGCTGCGGTCCTCGGGCCGCATCGGGAAGATCAGTCCCACGGGCGGCATGTCCAGTTTTGCCGTTCCCGAAGGACCCAACAGTGAGCCCGTGGGCATCACCCCGGGTCCGGACGGCAACATGTGGTTCACCCTGCGATCCGCGGGGCGGATCGGGAAGATCAGCCCCTCGGGCAGAGTTTCCACCTTCACGTCGCCGGAACTCACGGGCGGTCAGCCCTCGGGCATCACGGCGGGCGCCGATGGCAACCTGTGGTTCACCCTGCGAAGCTCGGGGCGCATTGGCAGGATCAGTCCTTCCGGGGGTGTGACCACCTTCGCGATTCCAGACCAGGCCAATGGCGAACCCCTGGCCATCACGTCGGGGCTGGAGGGCAACCTCTGGTTTACCCTCCGTTCCTCGGGGCGGATCGGGAAGATCAGTCCTTCCGGGAGTGTCTCCACCTTCCAGATTCCCAGTGGTGGCGATCCCACCAGCATCGCGACGGGCGCCGATGGCAGTCTCTGGTTCACCCTTCGCTCCTCGGGCCGAATTGGGAAGATCAGTCCCACGGGCAGCGTTTCCACCCTCGCCCTGCCCGGGGGCGCCGCGGATCCGGACAGCATCACCGCGGGCAGCGATGGCAGCATGTGGTTCACCCTTCGCAGCTCAGGTCGGCTTGGCAAGATCAGTCCCTCCGGCTCCTTCTCCAAGGCCGAGGGGGCGAGTGCCCTGGAGGATCCCTTCGCCTTCTTCAATCTGCCCGCGGGCTTCAACCCCGCGCAGCTGGGCATGGGGCCGGACGGCAAGCTCTACGCCACCGTCCCCCCCAGCACCATCGCGACCTTCCAGATCATGACGGGGAACGAGGTCTCCGTGAGCGTCCTCCCCGCCACCGTCACCCTCATGGCGGGTGGACAGCAGACCTTCCTGGCCTCCGTGATCGGCTCCACCAACCTGGCGGTGACCTGGACGGCCACGGGCGGCACCATCACCCCCAACGGTGCCTACACCGCGCCGGTCGTTGCTGGAACCTACAAGGTGCGGGCCACCAGCGTGGCGGACAGCACCAAGTTCGCCGAAGCCACCGTGGTGGTACAACCCATTCGCGTCTCGGTACGACCGGGGGTGGCCCAGGTCACCGCCGGAGACTCCTTCGGGTTCACCGCCGAGGTGGACTATTCCACGAATGGTGGGGTCACCTGGACCGCCACCCGGGGCTCCATCAACAGCCAGGGGAACTACATCGCCCCCATGACCCTTGGGCCCGATACGGTGAGGGCCACCAGTCAGGCGGATCCCAGCCGCTTCGCCGAGGCCTCCATCACCGTGGTGGAACCCGTGGCGGTCACGATCTCCCCGGATACGGCCACGGTGGAAACGGGTGCCAGCCAGCCCTTCACGGCCCGGGTCACCGGCGCCACCCAAACGGAGGTGACCTGGACGGTCCAGCCGCCCACGGCCGGTACGGTGGACACCCGGGGCCTCTTCCTGGCGGGTGCTCAACCCACTTCTTGCACCGTGGTGGCCACCAGCGTGGCGGACCCACGCCGCAGCGCCAGTGCCCAGGTCCGAATTGTGCGCCCCGTGAGCGTGGCCGTGACCCCGGCCCAAGTGCAGCTGAAGTTCGGGCAAACCCAGGCCTTCACGGCGGTGGTGGCCAACGCCACCGATACCCGGGTGACCTGGACGGCCACGGGAGGCACCATCAGCCCCGAGGGCCTCTACACCGCCCCCGATCGGGAATTTACCTACCTGGTGCGTGCCACCAGCGTGGCGGATCCCACCAAGTTTGCCGAGGCCCGGGTCGAGGTGGTGCCACCCGTGGTGGTGCACCTGCAGCCCACTGCGGCCACCCTGGAGGTGGGCACGGGCCGGACCTTCACCGCCTGGGTGACGGGCGCCACCCATTCCGGGGTCACCTGGAGCCTCCATCCCGAGTCCCTGGGGACCCTTAGCCAGGCAGGCGCCTTCCAAGCTGGACCAAATCCGGGCTCAGGGACCGTGAGGGCCACCAGCGTGGCGGATCCCACCGTTTTTGCCGAAGCGAGCGTGACGGTGGTGCTGCCCGTGGCGGTGCGCCTCCAGCCCGAGGCGGTCACCCTGCTCACGAATGAATCCCGGACCTTCTCCGCCACGGTGGAACATGCCACGGACCAGGGGGTGACCTGGACCACCAGCGGTGGCACCATCACGGCCCAAGGTGTCTACAAGGCTCCCGCGGAGCCTGGCAGCTTCCTGGTGCGGGCCACCAGTGTGGCGGATCCGAGGCGCTACGCCGAAGCGACGGTGAAGGTGGTGGCGGTGACCGTGACGGTGGCTCCCGAGGCCATTTCGGTCTTCCCCGGCGGCTCCGTCTTCTTCAGTGCGGTGGTGGAGCACACCACGGACCGTCGGGTCCTTTGGGAGACCAATGGTGGGACCATCAGCCAGACCGGCAACTACACTGCCCCCCTGGCGAAGGGGACCTATCGCGTGTGGGCCACCAGTCTTGCGGATCCCCTCCGCTCCGGCCAGGCCGTGGTGACGGTGCTCGGCTCCCCCATCACCGTGAGCCTCAGCCCCACCACGGGGGCCCTCTACACAGGGCAGACCTTCCAGTTCGGCGCGCTGGTGACCAATGCCACGAATCCAGCGGTGACCTGGACCGCCACGCGGGGAACGGTGTCTGCCACAGGGCGCTTCGAGGCCCCCCTCACCGCAGGTGCCTGCACCGTGCGCGCCACCAGCGTGGAGGACCCCTCCAAGTCTGCGGAAGTGGTGGTCAGTGTCACCACCCCCTTTGATATTTCCCCGTCCTGGGTTCATGTGGAGCCCAACGGCCACCAGTTCTTCAACGTGTTGGATCGAACGGTCATCCAGGCAGACCTGAAGCGAGCAGAAATTCTAGGGGCTACCTACACCTGGTCCATCCTGGAGGCCAACGGGGGAACCTGGTACGACCCCGTAGAATTCCCGGGCAAGTACGTGGCGCCCGCCACGAATGGCACCTTCCATGTGGTGGCCACCCGCACCTCCGATGGTGCCAAGGCTGTGGCCGAGGTCCTGGTGGCGCCCAACACACCGCCTCCGACCCCCACGGTCTCGGGTCCTGCCAATGCCATCCAAGGGCACACCATCCTATTCAACTTCAGTTCCGTGGACCCCGAGGGAGATGCCACCTCGTTCAACGTGACCTGCAGCAATGGGGGCCATTGGTACTACGAGCAGCTGGACGGACGAACGTGGAAGTACTGTCCCATGGACGTGGGTACCTACACCTTCAGCGTGGTGGCCATGGATACCTTCGAGGCCTCCTCGGCCCCAGCATCGTTCACAGTGGTGGTCGCGGAAAACAAGCAGGCTACGGTGACCTGGAACCAGCCCCTGCTGAATGTGGATTTCCTGCCTGTCGTTTTGGCCACCCGCCCCTCGTCGGCCCTTACCGGGATAACGGGGGCTCCCCCCGTGACCCTGAACCTGGTGGATCCGGTGGCCTCGGATCCCGAGGTGCGCGCCGAAGTCGCCATCG
>CAZPUI010000448.1:0-4831 GCA_964589695.1 uncultured Solibacteraceae bacterium
ACCGAGATCCTCGCCGCCCACGCCGCTGCCGTCGAGGCCGGCGAGCCCGGCTACCCCGACCCTGCCAGCGGGTTGTTCGTCATCTCCGCGGCCGAGCCCGTCCGCCGGGGCCACTGCTGCGCCAACGGGTGCCGCCCACTCCCGTCCCGCTCAGCCCCCCCGCCAACCCCAACGGCGTACCAGAGGTGATCACCCCGGAGCCCCCGCAACCCGCGGAACAGCGGATGCTGGCCCAGGCCGAAACCTCGCCCTCCATCCAGGTTTCCTTCAAGGGCGTGCCCGCAGTCCACAAGGATGCCCCGGCCCTCCAGGCCCTGGCGGCCATCCTCAGCGGCAGCGGGGGTGGCGGCGGCGGTCCCCGGGGAGGTGGTGGCGGAGGCCGGGTCTCCGGTCGCCTGGGCAAGTCCCTGGTGCTGGAGCAGAAGGCCGCCACCTCCGCCTCGGCCAGCGCCCGGGGCCAGAAGCTGGGGGGTCTCTTCACCCTGCGGGCCACCCCGGCCCCCGGAAGGCGGCCGGAGGAGCTGGAGCCCCTGCTCTACGCCGAGCTGGCCAAGGTGGTGAAGGACGGCGTCACGGACCAGGAACTGAATCAGTGGAAGAACGCCTACCAGATCCGAGCCTGGTCCCAGCTGGAGAGCAACACGGGCCTGCGGGGCGCCCTGGCGGAGGCCGAGGCCACGGGCAGCTACAAGGATCTGCTGGAGGCCCCCTCGCGCATCGCCGCCGTGACCAAGGAGGACGTGCAGCGGGTGGCCAAACATTACTTGGTGAAGGAGAGCCGCAACGTGCTCATCGTGACCCGCAAGGGCGCCGCCCCCGAGGGTCGCCGCCCCCGCACCCAGGTCCCCGCCCAGGAGGTGAAGTGATGTTGACCCGGATCGCCCTCACCCTCACCCTCGGCGCCCTGCTCTGCCCCGCCCAGGCCCAGATCGTGGATCGCCCCGAAAAGCTCACCTTTGCCCCCCTGGTCTTCCAGATGCCCAAGGCCAAGGATTTCAAGGGGAAACTCAAGAACGGCATCCCCGTCTACCTGGCTTCCGAACCCGAAGGTGCGCCCCTGGTGCGCCTCAGCCTCCGCTGGAAGGGGGGCGGCTACCTGGATCCCAAGGGCAAGGATGGCCTGGCCCAGCTCTTCGGGGGCCAGTTGGCCCAGGGGGGCACCGCGAAGATGACCCCAGCCCAGTTGGAAGCCCGCCTGGAGGACCTGGCCGCCTCCCTCGGCAGCACCTGCGGCGACACCTCCGGTTCCCTGTCGCTCCAGGTGCTGGAGAAGGACTTCCCCGAGGTCCTGGGCCTCTTCATGGACGTGCTCACGGGTCCGGCCTTCGCCCAGGATCGTTTCGACCTGGCCAAGCGCAGCCAGCGGCAAGCTCTGGAACGGCAGAATGACACCGTCACCACCATCGCCCCCAGCCAGATGAACCTGCTGCTCTTCGGCGAGGGGCATTTCGCCGCCCTCAATCCCACCGCCGCCAGTCTGGAAGCCCTCACCGTGGAGGACCTCAAGGCCTTCCACGCCAAGGTGCTCCATCCCGGGAACTTCATCGTCACCATGTCCGGCCGCTTCGACCGGAAGGCCATGCTGGAGAAGCTCAACGCCACCCTGGGTGCCCTCAAGCCAGGCCCCGGAGCCCACGTGAGCCCCAAGGTTCCGGCCCCGGACCACACCCGGAAGCCCGGCCTTTATGTGGTGGACAAGAACGCCCCCCAGGCCATGCTCCAGTGGGCCTTCCCGGGCCTGCGCCGCTCGGACCCCGACTGGCACGCCGCCTATGTGCTGAACCAGATTCTGGGGGCCAGCGGCTTCACCAGCCGCCTCATGAAGAAGATCCGTTCCGACGAAGGCCTGACCTACGGCGTGCGCAGCGCCCTGGGGGACGGTCCCCACTGGAAGGGCGACTTCACCGGCAGCCTGCAGACCAGCAACCACACCGTGGCCTACGCCCTGCGCCTGGCCCTGGCGGAGATGCAGAAGCTGAAGGACGTGCCCGTGGGCGCCACCAAGCTCAAGGTCATCAAGGATGGCATCTGCGAGGCCTTCCCCGGCAACTGGTCCGACAAGCGCACCGTCTCCACCACCTTGGCCAACGAAGCCTTGGTGGGCTGGCCCGAGGACTGGTGGGCGGACTTCCGGGAGAAGATCCAGGCCGTCACCAGCGCCGATGTCCAGCTCCTGGCCCAGAAGCTCCTGGCCCTGGACCAGCTCCAGGTCCTGGCGGTGGGCAAGGCCGCGGACATCGAGGCGGGTGACCCTGACCATCCCGGCGCCCTGAAAGACGCCCTGAAACTGCCCCTGGTGCGCCTGCCGCTCCGGGATCCGATGACGGGGAAGGTGATGCAGTAAGGTTCGAAACGCGTGCCGCGTTTCGAATGGGGGCGCCCCTTCGGGGGCGCTTGTTGAGTTTGGTCATTTCGAAGTCCCAAGCTCGTTGATCTGCCGGGGATTTCCGCGAGCCATTTTTGCGCACCACCCGGAATGGGTCCTGTGCCCCGTTCCGGGTTTTTCGTTCTCCGGACAACAGATTTCAGGATTGCCGAGATCCGCACCAGAGATACGCTTCCCGTCCTTTTCCTCAAGGGGAGCCGACAGCTTGGCATTCTTCCGAGTACGCCCGATGAGGTCTGTGTCGTGCGGTAGACCACGGATGACGTGGCTGTTGGTGGAACCACCATCCACCACCAGCAGGACTTTCAGGAGGCCTCCCCGGCCTCGTCGAGTGTCCTGCGCATGGCATTGATGAGATCCGTTGGGCGCACTGTCAGGGTGTGGACATGTGGCCGCGTCCACCATTCGAACCGAGGCAATGGGAATTGCACGTCCTCATCAAGCACGACTCTTGGCAGGTGGATTGGGCTTGGAGCCCCCCCATGTCCCCCAAGAAGCTCATCCTGAACCGCGAACAAATCATGATCCTCGATCCAGCCCAACGTTACCAGGGTGGCATCATTCGCCGATTCAACAATACTGAGGTCTGCTCAGACACTTGCTATGGGTCCACCGTAGAATTCACCAATGCGGCGGTAACCTGCAATCTCACTGAGACCTGTCAGAACTGCGGTTACGAGGCTACCCTCGTATCCTGTTCGTGTGGTGTAACCCTGAGTCATACACTGATGGATCCCGA
Source organism: uncultured Solibacteraceae bacterium (assembly GCA_964589695.1). GTDB lineage: Bacteria > Acidobacteriota > Holophagae > Holophagales > Holophagaceae > CAZPUI01. The sequence goes on from CAZPUI010000448.1 coordinate 3,126, forward strand.
AGTATGCCCCGGGCCAAGAAAGCCAACTCGCTAGGCTCTTCTTCCTGGGCACTGGTGCAAGGAGCTCACAGATGCAATGTGGGCTTGATTCGCATGGTCTTCTCTGGGTCCAAGTTCACCCGCAAAGAGATTGGCGCGATCCTGCATACTGCGGCGGAGGGGCTGGGCTTGCGGGCCACGGGACAGATCCTGGGGAGCAAGGACGCCATCAACCGTTTGATCCTTACGGTGAGCTGGCACTACGTTAGGTGCTCGAGAACTGATCCAGCTCGGCCAGACGGAGGTGCAGCTCGACGACTGGCCGGACACCCTCTTTCCCGATACGCATGGGCTTGTTGGGCTGCCAGCACCTCTTCGGTCCTCCCACTCGAGTCTATTGGGGCTCCTTCTGGATGGCCGCAGTGAAACAGTGGACCTCCCTGGAAATCCAGAACTGGACCAGTTACAACTCGTAGACCTTGCGCCACCCTAAAGGTGCGACCGGACGTCGCGCCTCATAGGAGTTCAGCATGTCCCTAAAGAAGCTCAAGCTCGAAACCATCGCCAACCTTACCGATACCCTTGCTACAGGTGGGACGGAGTCATTGCAAAACGATGGCGCCACCTGCACCTTATCGGCATTCTGCGCAACACACCTTTTATCTTGCCCAGGTCCTTCATACTATCGAAATAATTGCACCAGGACGATGCGATACTGCGCCAATACAGTTACAAATGGTGGGGCGTAGCGCGTACGACTGTATATTGCAAAATCAATTGGCATTAAAACTATTAAAATCGAGCTAATGCCCTCAATGACTTCAAATAGGCGATTGTTTTTTTGTGGGGTCTCCGTAAAGGAGACCCCACTGTTATTGCTTTACTGCAACCAGTTGTATGGACCAAATTTTGGCATCAGGTTCTCGACTATGTCACCGGCCACAAGACAGGGCAGTATGGGCGGGGGGCTCTGCGAGCCATGAATACTTCCAACTTAGAAGGTTCCAACGCTAACTTCCGGCAGGAGGATGCCCACAGCGGCGCAAGAGCCTTACCTTTGCCAAGTCCCTGCGCTGGCGGAAGACCAAATTCACCCTGGTCGCGATCTTCGTGTCCTTCCGGCAAGCGTGCTCAACAAGCGAGCCAAGCCACCTCAACCTCATATCTGCACAAGGTTTGAGGGGGCGGGATGAGCCAGGTTCGATTGGGGTCGCTGGTTGAGGTCGAGGAGCTTCGGGCTCGGATAGCCGCTTGGCGGGAGTTGAAGGTTTCGCCTGTGGAGCGGATGCCAGAGGAGCTTTGGGTGGAGGCCGCGGCGTTGGCGGATCGTTTCGGTGTCTCTGCGGTGGGTCGGGCCCTGGGCATTGGGTACATGGGGCTGATGCATCGATTGGGTGGGGTTGCTTCCGCTGTGAAGGGAACCGAGCTCCAGGGTGGCGGCTTTGTGACGGTTGGAACCTGGCCTGGGCGAGGACATGTCCGCGTGGAGGTGGAGAGGTCCGACGGCCACCGCATGACCCTCGAGGTGGTGGAGGGAGCTTCTTCGGAAGCCGTGGACCTGCTTCGAGCCTTTCTCGCGTCGGCGGTATGATCGCGCTCACGCCACAAGTCCGCGTGCTGGTGGCGAGGGATCCAGCGGATTTCCGCCGCGGTATCGATGGCCTGGTGCGACTCTGCCGGGATCGACTCCAGGAGGATCCCTTTTCCGGCGCGGTGTTCGCCTTCCG
>CAZPUI010000449.1:0-4827 GCA_964589695.1 uncultured Solibacteraceae bacterium
CTTGGGGACAAATGCATCCTGTGGGCCGGCGTAGATGTACTCGATCACCGGGTAGCGCTTGGCGGGGTCGAAGGTGCTGGGAAGCTGGATGACCCCGTGGATGTCCGTCTTCCCATCCCGCCCCTTGGCCACGAAGGGCTCGGGGAGACGCAGGCCCGTCTTCAGCAGGTCCGCAATGTCCGCCTGCTCCAGGTCCGCCACCTTGGTTCCATCCACCGTCCGCCGCAGTTCGGCCCTGGGGGCCTGGTCCACCCGACTCCACACATCCACGAAGGTGCTCCGGTCGGGGCTGAGGGTCACCTGGTGGGTGCCGACCCCGTCCGTGAGCAGGCGGAACCCCGTGCCATCCAGGTTCACCCGGGCCAGGTGGACGAAGTAGGGGTCCTCCCCCGGCCGCAGCCCCGAAACCCGCACCAGGAGGGTGCGGGACTTGGGATCCAGGTGCTCCACCCCCCGAACCACCCACTCCCCCTGGGTGATGGGGTTCTTCACGACTCCCGTATGGCTGTCGATGCAGTACAGGTGGTTCCAGCCGCTCCGTTCGCTCATCCACACCAGTTCCCGGGCCTCGTCCAGGAACGCCAGGAAGTACTTGCCGCTGTAGTGGATGAAGGTGGACGAGCGCTCGTCCACGAGCACCGAGGAGGCCCCAGTCTGGGCATCCACCCGGATCACCCGCAGCACCTGGTGGCCCCGCTGGTTGTAGACATAGGTGTAGGAATTCGAGTCCGTGGCCCAGCGGATATCCTTGATTTCGAAGGGGTTGGGGGCGAGGTCGAAGGCCACGGGCCGCTGGACTCCTGAGGCCACATCGTAGAGGCAGGGACGCTCCAGGGGCACCGCATCCCCGGGCTTGGTGTAGTCCCAGGAATGGAGCTTGGGCTGGAGCTGGTCCTTGGGACTGGACTCCACCACATACACCTTCCGCTGCTCCACCTGGGTGGCCCGCACCGACACCAGCTTCCGGGAATCAGGGCTCCAGTGCATCTCGCCGTTGTGCGCCTCCCCCAGATGCCCATCCCGGCTGCGGAAGCGCACCTTCCCGCCCTTCACCTCCCGCACCAGCACATTGCCATCCTGGATCAGGGCCTCCAGTTGGCCATCGGGGCTCTTCACCGGCTTCTCCCCGGGCTTGCCGGGTCGTTCCTTCGGCGGATCGGCGGGGAGTTCCTTGAGGACGTAGACCTTGGCGCCGGGATCCTTCAGGGACCAGCGTTTGCCCTCCACCTTGAGCACCAGTTCGGCCCCCTCCCCGAACTCCACGGACTCCAGGGGCAGCTTGGCCGCCTCCACCCCCTTCGCCGAAGCCTTGGCCACCGTCAGGGCCTTGGCCAGGCGTTCCGGGTCGAAAAGGGGATCCTTCCGACCGTCTTTGGCCTGGACCCGAACCCAGGCCTTGGTGCCCCCAGGAAGGTCATTTCTGTAGAGAAAGGCCGAGCCGTCCTTCGTCCACTTGGGGGCCACCTGCCCCCGGTAGACCGTGGTCCTGGACAGTTCCTGGAGCTTGGCCGCACGGTCGTAGTCGGCCTTCGTGCCCTGAGACGCCAAGGGAAGGGCAAGGGCGAAGAGACAGCCGACGGCTCGAAGGGGTCTCATGGATCACTCCCACAGGTCAGTCAAAGGTCTTCCGGCCACACCCACGAGCATGTCCAACAGGGAGGGCAGGAATCAAAGGCTTTGGCGAACTACTTCCTTCGCAAACGCATGGCCACTCCACCCCCGGGGGCGAGGTGCACCTTCCATCGGTCAAGGTGCGTCACCGACCTGAGTTCCCGCACATAGTCCACCCCCACCCGATCGGCATTGGGGCCATCCCGGTGGATCTCGGCGGTCCAGGTGCCCTCACCCAGGAAGCCCAGGTCCACCTCCAGATCCCGGGGCGCCCAGCCGGTGAGGCCCCCCACGAACCAGTCCTTCCCCGAACGCCGGGCCACCAGGATGTGCTCGCCGACCGCGGCGCTCAGCACCCTGGATTCATCCCACACCGTGGGCACCCCGGCGATGAAGGCCAGGCTCTCGGGTTCCCGGCGGTAGTTGGAGGGACTGTCCGAGAGCATCTGGAGCGGGCTCTCGAAGACCACATACATTGCCAGCTGGTGGCAGCGGGTGCCCTGGCTCATGGGGCGATTCCAGATCGGCTTGAAGTCGGCCTTGGCGGCGTTGAGCATGGCCCCCGGCGTGTAGTCCACGGGACCCGCCATCATGCGCAGGAAGGGAAAGGTGACGGCGTGGTCAGGGCTGGCCAGGTCCCCCCACTTGTTCTGTTCCAGGCCAAGCACCCCCTCGCTGGTGAGCACATTGGGGTAGGTGCGAATGAGCCCCGTGGGCTTGTAGGCCCCGTGGAAGTCCACCAGCAGGTGGCGCTTGGCCGCAGCCTGGGCCACCCGCGCGTAGTGGTTGACCATCCACTGGTCCTCCCGCTGCATGAAGTCCACCTTGATGCCCTTCACGCCCCATCTCTGGAAGAGGTCCAGGGCGGGCTCCAGCTGCAGGTCCAGGGTCTTCCACACCACCCAGAGGATGAGCCCCACCCCCTTGGTTTTGGCGTGGGCCGCCAGGGCCTCCATGTCCATCTCCGGTACCACCGCCAGCAGGTTGCCCAAGGGGTACCAGCCCTCGTCCAGGATCACGTACTCGAGTCCCTGCTCCGCCGCAAAATCGATGTAGTGCTTGTAGGTCTCGGTGTTCACCCCCGCGCGGAAGGGCACCCCATGGAGGTTGTTGGCGTTCCACCAGTCCCAGGCCACCTTGCCGGGGCGGATCCAGGAGGTGTCCTGGAGCTTCGTCTCCGAGGCGAGGCAATACACGAGGTCCGTGTCCAGCAGCTGCCCATCCCGCGCCGCCACCACCAGCACGCGCCAGGGGAAGCTGCGGGTGCCCACCGTCTCCGCCAGGTACGGGGCCCGCTCCAGCACCTTCTCCGTGCGGTCCTTCACCAGTTCGGTCTTCAAGGGGTAGGCCGGGAAAAGGCCCTTCAGGCTGTGGGGGCCCGCCCCCACCGTGAGGTCCATGCCCGGGTAGTCCAGGAGGTCCGCTTCGGTGAGGGCCACCTTGGGTCCCCCTTCCACCACCGCCATTGCCGGCAGGCTGCAGAACTGTCCCGGCTTCAGTTCGCTGATCAGGGGGCGCTTGTAGACCCGCTCCTGGTGGGAGATGAGGCTCGTCTCCTCCGGAAAATAGAGCCGATGGTCCGCGGTGAAGGCGAAGGTGGCCGTTTCATCCTTCACCGTGATCCGCCCCGGCAGGGAGGTCTCCCAGCGGTAGGCCACCCCATCGTCGTAGGCCCGCACCACCAAGGCGTACTGGCCCTTGAACTCGACGCGGCGTTCCTGGAAATGGTCCCGGATCTCGCCCCGCTTCACCCGCACCACGGGGTGTAGCACCTGGTCGACGGTGCGCACATTGCTGCGGCTCACCGTGGGCTTCAATCCCAGGTCCCGATCGGACAGGGCGAGTCCGATCTCCGAAGGCCGGAGGAGTTCCTTCCCCCGGGCTGACACCGACCACATCACCCGCTCCCCCAGGGCGATGGAGACCACCAGGTGGCCGCTGGGGGAGGCCACGGTGAGGGGCGCCTGGGCCCTTTGGGCCACCAGGGGAAGGGTCAGCAGGGCCAGGCCGAGCAGGGTCTTCATGGGCGGCCTTTCCGCGCCCGCAGGGCAAAGGTGAGCATGGTGCCCCCGAAGGCCAGGAGCCCCAGTCCCCAGTAGAGGTTCACGTTCAGCCCCAGGGATTGGCGGTAGAGCTCCGCAGGCGTGAAGAGCCCCGTGGCCACCAGGATCAGCCCGAAGAGGGAGAACAGGAGGCCGATGGGAAGGCGCAGATCGAAGGTCATGGGATCCCCCTCAGGCGAACAGGATGTTCAGGACCACGGCGGCGGCGAGGATCAAAGCCCCCAGGTAGATGGGACGACGGTACCAGGCCAAATGTCCTTCTGAATGGCGCTCCGTGAGGCTGTAAACCAGGCCGCGCAGGTCCTCATCGCTCTTGGTACGCCGGGTGGCCAGGCTGAGGAGGAAGGTCACCAGGAAGCAGGTGCTCCAGCTCCAGATGGCCGTCCAGAAGTTCTGGGCCATCTCGCTGGGGTAGGTGTGGAGGTGGGCGCCCAGCCAGCCGCCCTTGAAGAGACTCTCGGCCCCCACGGGCACCGTAAGACCATGGTGGAAGGCGGCAGCGAGGGTGCCCAGGAGCAGACCGACGAAGGCCCCGTGGCCCGTGGTGCGCTTCCAGAACATGCCCAGCAGGAAAGTGGCGAAGAGGGGCGCATTCACGAAGGCGAAGACCAGCTGGAGCATGTCCATGATGTTGTTGAAGTGCACCGCCATGTAGGCCGTGGCGATGGAAAGCAGGGTGCCGAAGACCGTGGCCATGCGGCCCATCCACAGGTAGTGGGCGTCGCTCTTATCTTTGGCGAAGTGGCTCTGGTAGATGTCGTAGGTCCAGACCGTGTTGAAGGCGCTGACGTTGCCCGCGTGCCCGGCCATGAAGCCCGCCAGCAGGGCGGTGATGCCGAGGCCGATCAGGCCATGCGGGTAGTAGCGCGCGATCAGCACCGGCAGCGCGGTGTCGTTCCACGGCTCGCCGGTGTTCGGATGCAGCAGCAGGAACTGCTTGCCGTCGATGGCGAAGCTCTGCTGCAGCTTCCAGGCGACCAGGCCGGCGACGACGACGATGAACGGCAGCGCCATCTTGAAGAAGGCGGCGGTGATCAGCGTCAGGCGCGCGGAGCGCAGGTCCTTGGAGGAGAAGGCACGCTGTACGACGAGGAAGTCAGTCGTCCAGTAGCCGAAGGAGAGCACGAAGCCCAGCCCGAAGACGATGCCGACG
>CAZPUI010000450.1:0-4801 GCA_964589695.1 uncultured Solibacteraceae bacterium
AGCACCCGCGTGGGACTCACCAGTGTGGCTGTGTGGAAGAAACGCCCCCGCAGGAGATACCCGAAGGTCTGAAAGGCTCCCGTCGTGGGGTCGTAGACTTGCATCATGGGGGAGGCGCATTTGTCGTAGATACCCCCCGCGAAGAGCGCCCGTCCGTCGGGCAAGAGTGGGCCGGTTAGACCCTCCCCCGCCCCAATTACCGTGGCGTTGGGGGTGAAGGTTTGGGTAATGGGGTCGTAGAGATCGACAATTCGAGGGTGAGTTTCAGCCCCTGAGGCCACCAGCACCTGGCCGTTGTTCAAGAGGACGGCAGCATCGACCCCCCCCCCAGGGCCACTCGAGAGGGTCCCGGGCAGGAGGGTGAAGCTTCCGGTGACGGGATCGAAGATCTCTGGGCGTCCAGTCAGCACCAGCACCTTCCCATCCAGGAGTCGGATGACCTGGGGATAGACGATGGCCTGGTTCATGGGATTGGTGGGCGTAAAGGTCCCAGTGGTGGGATCGTAGAGCTCCGCCGTGGCCAGACTGTACTGATCTGTCCCGATTCCGCCCGTTATCAATACCTTTCCATTGGTCAGTAGTGTGGCCGCATGATGGATTCGAGCTGTGCCCATGGCACCCGTGGGCATAAAGGTATGGCTGACAGGATCATAGATCTCGGCTCTGGCGGTGATTCCGGTGGTGGGGTCGTAGCCATGCCCCCCGGCCACCAGAATCCGACCATCGGCCAGGGTGGTGGCGGTATGGAAATACCCCGGGGCTCCCATGACCGGACCCGCCGCAGAAAGCTGGGTCACGGGATCCACCAGTTCCGTATGGGGCACATCATTGCCAGCACCCCCGATCATAAGAACCTTGCCATCGGGAAGGAGGCTTGCCGTGGAGCCGGTGCGACTTCGAAGCAGATTCATGAGACGCGAACCCTGCTGCCCTTGGACCTGCACCGTGGCCACAGCATGGCGTACGGAACCGGCCAGATTGGTGACCTTCAGGGTGTAGCCCCGGGGTCTGGTCAGGGGCCCCGTACTCACATTCGAACCGCTGGTGACGGCGCCAATGCCATGGTCGATGGTTCCGGTCTCACCATTGCCCGTGGTGAACGTGGGGGTGAGGGTCGAGGCTCCGCCACTGGCCACCAGGGAGGGACTGGCAATGAAGGACTGGATCTGGAAGTTGGGCACCAGGGTCAGGGACACGCTTTGGGTATCGGAAACGCCATCCGCATTGGTGACCCGGCACTGCAGGGTGAGCGTCCCCAGGGTGTCGCCGGTGTAGAAAGTTTGTTTCCAGTAGGGGGCGTCGACAAGATAAGCACCCGTGGGGTTCCCGTTCAGGATGGACCACTGGTAGGCACACCCGGGCTGCGGGGGCACCTGGAAATCATGGTAGGTCTCGCCCAGAGTCACATAGGGGAAGTTCGGGAGAGGATGGGTGATGGTGGCATTGGGTGCCGGGAGGGTGCTCACAGCGACGGTGACCTGCTGGGTACGGCTGCCGGTGGCATTGGTGGCCGTCAAGGTGTACGTGGTGGTCACGGTGGGGCTGACCTGAACCGAGCCCGTAGAACCCGATACGAGACCCGGCGCGGGTGAAATGGTCAGGGTGTCGGCACCGAGCACATCCCAGGCCAAGATTGTCGATTTACCCAACGTGATGATCCCAGCTGCTGCACTGAAGCCACGAAGGGCCGGCAGGTTCTGGGCATTGACCATGAAGGGATGGGTGGACATGATCGAGGTGCCATAGGTCCGGCCACTGGTGGGGGGCCAGGTGGCGCTACCGACCCAGTGGTTGGCAGTGATGGACAGGAAGTACTGTTCGCCGGGAACCAGGATCCCCCCGGGCACTCGGAAGGAGGTTTCCTGGGTGGAGAAGGAGGCCACACTGGCGTATGCAGTGCTCAACAAATTGTTGTACAGCCGATTAATCCTGACGCTGTAGTCATGGGCGGTGCCGTAGGCCGGTGGGTCCCAGGCGATAAGGGGCGTGGAACCCACATTGGTCAGCAGCTGATTCAAGTCCTGCCCTGCCACACGGGGGTTCCGGACCTGGCCCACCAGCGGAAGTAGGGGGAGCCCTTCGGCGGGGAGGTTCGTGGTACGCACCGTCACCTTATTCACGACAGCCCTGAACCCTGTGGCGCCATAGGCCTGGTAACGGGCCCTGGCATCCAGGGTGGCGAAGGCCTGCTTTTCGTAGGGCGTCACGCCCTGAAGGGGGTGCCCGACGCTCACGTTTCCAGCGTCAGCATCCACCACCTCCTCGGGGGAGGCATAACTCCGGTTCCCGATCACCAAATCCACGGTTCCAGCGCTGGCTTCCATGCCGCTGACCAGAAACCTAGGCAGATGGAAAAAGACCTGTGACGTGTAATTTATAATGGCAGGCCCGTGGTTGGAGTAGGCGGCCTTGAAGTGGGAAAAAGCTGCGTTGACACGCGCATTCTCCCGCGGAAGCGTTTGGAGGGTCCCGCTCAGACTGGTGGTGGCGTCCTGCCCCATCACCACATCACTTCTGCTAAGGCCCCTGTCCAGGACCTGGAGAGGGGAGAAGAAGGGGGAAGCCATGGTCCGGTAGTACCCCAGGAACAGCACATCCCCCGCGTTGGAATCCACCAGGAGGTTGTTGATCCAACTGAAATTCCCGGCAACCTGGGTGGCACCTACCACAGGTGGAGTATCAAGACTCCAAGTGCCGTTATAACTGCCGCCGTGCTTGGACTCCACGAGGAGGAGATCATCTCCCTCCTGCCAGGGTCCCAGACCCTCCAGGCTCAGATTCAGCTTTGTGTTCGGCCCGGCGGAGACCATGCCGGACCGGTTGGCAGTTCCGTAGCGAACGGTGAGGGTATCGTCCTTGCACCATGTGTAACTCGTACCCGTCTTCAGCCAATAGGGACCTGCGGGCAGCGGAATCGAACTGGAGAAGGAACCATCGGGGCGAATGACCCCACCGACGTAGAGCTCACCCCCGACCGGGGTGGGCTGCATGAACTCGAGGCTGGTAAAGGGGTTGGGGACGATCTCCTCTGTGTTGTCGTCCTTCAACCGCACGATGGTACGGGTGCCCTGGATGATCCGGGAGGTGGGCAGGGTGGACCAGGTTGCCCCCACCTGAATCTGCCAGGTGGTATCCGGTTCCGTCCATATCACGGCACCACCCTTGATGGCTGCACCATTCAACTGCATCTGATAGACCATGCCCGTGGTGCGATTCCACCAAATAAGGTCGTCCCGGCCATCCCCGTCGAAATCCCCCGTGGCCACAATCTGCCAGTCGGAGCTTGGCTCGTTCCAGATCACCGTGCCCGCCTGAACCGTGCCGGCCAGGATCGGCATGGCATAGACTGCGCCGCTGCCCGTGTTCCGCCACAACAGGTCCGAGGTCCCATCGCCCGTGAAGTCCAAAAGGGCCACCGGCACCCAGGTGGTGTCGGGCTCGGTGTAAAGCACCAGTCCGGAGCGGATCGTGGTCCCATTCATCATCAGGAGGTAGAGCATTCCGCTGGTCTTGTTCCGCCACAGGATGTCCGCCTTGCCGTCCCCGTCCAGGTCCCCTGCACCCTGGATCTGCCAATCCTGGTTGGGTTCGGTCCAGATCACCGCACCCGCCAGCTGGGTGGTGCCACTCAAGGGCATCAGGTAGACCATGCCGCTCACGCGGCTGCGCCACAGCAGGTCCGCGTATCCGTCAGCATTGAAGTCCGCCACGGACTGGATCTGCCAGTTGGTGTCGGCTTCCATGTGGATCACGCCCCCGCCCTTCACGGTGGCCCCATCCATCAGCATCCCGTAGACCATGCCCGTGCTGCGGTTCCACCAGACCAGGTCCACCTTCCGGTCCCCATCCAGATCCCCACTCCCCACGATCAGCCAATCCGCACTGGGTTCGGTCCAGGCCACCGCCCCCGGCTGGACGGCCGTGCCCACCATGGGCATGACGTAGACCAGACCACTCCCTGTGTTTCGCCACACCAAGTCCGAGCGACCGTCACCGGTCACATCGTTGCGAGGCACGCGGGGAGGCAGGAACATCGTGGAGGCCGTCTCTTCTCGGGTTCCGAAGGGCTTTCCCAGCACCTGGCCACTGGCCTGAACCCTGAGGCCCCCGGAGATGGAGGCATAGGCTTGGGCGGCCCGGGTGGGCATGTTCAAGCGCCCCTGGGGCAACGAAAGGGTGGCCAAGGACTCCTGAGCCCGCACCCCCAATACCCCCGCCAGGGAGATGATGAAGCAGAGGAACAGACGCGAGATACGAAGGCTCAGGCTACGCACCATAACGACTCCGGGGAAGGGTAACCCCAGACACTACACCCAACCGTCCTCGCCACGAGGACATATTTGGGCCACTTGTAAACCAGAGCCAATTCGTTATTTTCGTATGATTTTCAATTCAGTTACCTGCAAAATAAGAAATATAAAATCCAAAGCGCATAGCAAATGGATGCATTCCCAGATTTGCATCATATTTTATTGCAAATCTCAACAAACCAAACAAACCCTATACAAAAATTGGTGAGACCTCATGACCTGTGTGATTTAAGGGTCACCCCTCACAGCCGAGAAAAAACCCTGAAGGACCTCTATATCACTGCACTTCAACGACAATTCACGGGCAATGGCATCTCAAACTGGTGGATTCCGGTGCTGAGCAGTGATTATTCCCGGCCAACACTTGGACACCCTTCACGCCGTGCGACCCCTGTCGGAACGGTGTGCACGCCGACCTTGAACACTCCATCCACCTTCACCTCCGCGTCCGGCGTGTCCTGGAGCCTCACTTCCGTGGAGCGCAGCTCGCC
>CAZPUI010000451.1:0-4800 GCA_964589695.1 uncultured Solibacteraceae bacterium
GGGGGGGGTGCTGCAGCCGCGCGAGAATCCAGCGGTTCCCCAGTTCCATGACGGCGGCCACGTCACCCTCGTTGCCCCAGGCCAGGCGCAGTTCTGTGAGCTTCCGGGCCTGTTCTTCCGCCCTGGGACCGAGCCCCATGGACCTCACCTTCTGGACGATGGGTGAGGATTTGGGCGGGTGGTAGTGGCGGATGCGGTGCATGATCCCCGCCATCTCCTGGGGTAGATTGGCCAGCCGGGCCGACGTGTCGGGCTCATCCCTGCGGCTTTCGGCCTCCCGGGCCAGGGCTCGCAACAGGGGCAGGAGCAGGGTGGCATCCCGGGCGGCGTAGTCCATCTGGCTGGCACGCAGGGGGCGAATCATCCAGTTGCTGTCCTGTTCTTCCTTGGGGATGTCCACCCCCAGCTTCAGCTTGGCCATGGTCTTGAGGCCGGGTTGCGGGTAGCCCAGCACCCTGGAAAGCACCATGGTGTCCATGACAGATACGGGCACCACATCGTAGATCCGCTTGAAGACCACGCCATCTCCCGAAAAGTCGTGGCAAATCCAGGGGATCTGGGCCATGGCGTGGAAGGTGGGTTTGGCCAGGGGGCCCAGGGCAATGGGATCCACAAGCCAGACCTGGTCATGGGTGGCCACCTGGGCCAGGGCCATGACGCAGTGGTGGACGCCCGTGAGGCTGCATTCAATGTCGACGCTCAGCAGATGGGCCTGAAACCAATGGCTCAGGGCCCGTCCCAGCGAATCGGGGCCATCGACATAACACACCGGAAGATCGTAGCGGTCAGGCGCCATGACATCAGTGTGCGGGATCAAGGGCGGTGGGGAAAGCTCTTATGCCAGGAAGGGGAACGTCTCTCCAGGGTGGATGCACTAGAATGAGCCATGATGCGTCGTTACCTGTCCCTTCTCCTCCTGCTGGCTCCCCTTCTGGCGGTGGGGACGGGCCGCAAACCGGCCCGGGTGACGTACATCTACACCTACTTCGACCGCAATGGGAACGTGGTGGTGAACAACATCCCCCCCGGCCAGATGGCGGACAAGAATTTCAGCCTGAAGCATGTTGCGGTTGGGTCGGTGCGTCCGGCCATTTCCGCCAGTGAGTTCAAGAGTGTGCTGAAGAGCCCCGAGCTGATCGCCATGGTGGATGAGATTGCCAATTCTGAAGGGGTGGATCCCTACCTTGCTCGGGCCATCATCCAGGCGGAGAGTGCCTTTTACATCCAGGCCCGAAGCCGGGCGGGTGCTCTGGGTCTCATGCAGCTCATGCCTGCCACGGCCCAGCGCTTCGGGGTGGTCAATCCCTTCGATCCCAGGCAGAACATCACCGGGGGCGTGAAGTATCTCCGCTGGCTCCTGGACCACTTCAAGAACGACCTTGAAAAGGTGGTGGCCGCCTACAACGCCGGTGAAGGGGCCGTGGCCCGCCACAAGGGGATTCCGCCCTTCGCTGAAACGCGGGCCTATGTGCCCAGGGTGCTGGGCCTCTTCCGGAACAAATCCGTGCAGCCGGATCCGCGGTCTGCAGGGGCCATGGCCCTGCTCAAGAAGGGCAAGGGCGGGTTTCTGGTGGACGAGACGCCCGTGCGCAACCAAGTGGATGCCAAGCTCACCCAGGCCCCACCCGCCCGGTCTTCGACGAAACTCTTTCTTTGGCGAGACGCCCAGGGAGTGGTGAACCTGACGGACTATCCCCCCCCGCCGGGTTTCAAGGAAATCAAGGTGGACCAGGATTGATCCAGCTCAGCTGCGTTCAGCCAGGAAAGCTTCCAGGGCTTGGGTGCTTTCTGTGAACGTTGTGGCCAACTGCTCGGACAGGTCCAGGAGTTCGGGGGTTTCCAGGTCGCCCTTCCTTCCGGCGGCCTCCAGCATGGCCGCCACGGCCCTGGGACGACTGGCCCCCATGGTGCTGGAGGCACCCTTCACCGCGTGCGCGACCTCGGACATGTCATGGAGGTTGCCCTCCTGGATGGTCACCCGGATGGCATCGATGCGTCCGGGCGTGTCCTCGCAGTAGAGCTGGAACATCTCTTGAATCAGACCCAACTGGCCGTCGTCCAGGTCGAGAAGCTGTTGGAGGGTGTCCTGGTCCAGGATGGGGGTGGTCTGGGGATCAAAGGCCTGCACCATGAGGTCACTCCGGATTTGGGCATTATCGGTCTTCGGCCCTCAGGCCCCAAGTTTTCGTTGCAGGGCGGACTTGGGGCGGCTCACATTGGGTGGACGACACCACCGAGCCGGTGTCGATGGTTGCATCGCATCGCATCACATCGCGTGGAGTGGGGACCAGGCATGGACACACGAAGGTGGTGGTTTCCCCTCAGTCTGGCGGTGTTGACGCTGAGTCTGGGCGTTGTGTTTGTGCTCGGGTGGCCCCTGCGGCCCATTCGCTGGCGACCGGTGCTTCGAGTGGAATGGGTGGAACCCCATGCCAATGCGCTGGCGGGAATGGTCGATTCGCAGTGGGATGGACTTCGCCTCACCATCACCACGGGGCTGGAGTGCATGTCCCATGCCGTGGTGCTCCATGATCCACGTCGAGGGGTCGAACCCCCCCCGAGGCAGGGGGTCTGGCAGTTGCAGTCCTTGGCCCAAAGGCGCGGCACGGACTTGAACCTGGGGTACCGGATTCGGTTCAGCGGTGAACCCTGGCGGACGGTGGAAGGGCGATGGCTTCCCGCCAACATGGCTGTTCGACAATTCATGGATTCCCTGCCCTTTTCGGTGCCCCTGGACAGGTTCGCCCGGCTCCTTCCCGATGATCCCGAGGCCATGATGGCCCTGATGACCTACGGGAAGGGTTTCTTTGGTTTCGAGAGTCCGGCCGTGATCTATGGGCGTGCGCGCATGCTTTGCGATCGCGCTCCGGGGGCGGCCATCAACTGGGTCTACTTCGGCATTGCGTGCTACCAGCGCATGCTTGAAGAAGGCAACAGCAATCCCCGCTGGCAGCAGGAGGCGGTATCGGCCTTCGAGAAGGTGCAGAACCTCTGGCCAGGGTGTCCCGTGGCCGCCATGGCCCATGCTCGCCTCCGTTCTGATCTTGGGGAGCATGCCCAGGCCTTTCGCATCCTGTCCGATGCCATTGCGCGGTATCCACGGGCCGAGGGCCTTTTAAGGCAGGTGGCGTACGCAAGTCGGTGCACGGGCTTGCTGGACATCTCCCTGAAGGCCCTGGATGCACATCGATTGCTGGTGGATCGAGGAGAAGGCATCGAGAATGCCTTCCTCTACGCGGGTCTGACGGAACGTTTCGAGAAGGCTCTTGTGGACGAAGCCGACCAGCTGGGATGGAAACCCGCCCACCGGTTCTACTTCGGGTATGCGGCCATGGTGCGGGGCGATCGGAGCCTGGCCCTGTCCCGCTTCAGGCATCCTGCCTACCTGTCCTGGGGAGGGGATCGCTTCGGTCGCCTGGGCCTGCTGTACGAGCAGATCGCTTCGGGCGACCACCAAGGGGCCCGAAGTTCACTGGACGCCTTTGGCAGCTTTTTCCTCAACTCGCGACTGCCCGATGGCGAATTCCTCTTCAAGCTCGGGGAGGCCTCCGCGAGCCTGGGAGACCATGCAAGGGCCATGGACATGCTTCAGCGCGCGGCGTCCCATGGTTTTCACTGCCTGCCCTGGTACCGGTCCAGCCCCTTCCTGGAAAAGCTTCGACCCTCGGTCCAGTTCCAGATCCTGGTGCGCCAGATGGAGGAAAAGCAACGCTACTACCAGCAACAGGTGTCAGCTGGGGATTTCGGATTGTAACCATCCTGCACCTTGCGGTCCTCCCAGCCTTGGGGCATGGTGCAAGAACGGTTCAGGAGGAGGGATCCCATGGCCTTTAAGGACGATTTCAAGGCTTTCATCCTGCGGGGCAATGTCATCGACCTGGCCATCGCGGTGGTGGTCGGTGGGGCTTTCGGCAAAATCGTGACCGCCTTCGTCGAAGGGTTGGTCATGCCTTTGGTGGAGTACGTCATGCCCCAAGGTGAGACCTGGAAGACCATGGTGCTGGGGAAATTCAAGGTGGGGCTCGTGTTGGGGGCCACCGTCGATTTCCTGATTGTCTCGCTGGTGATCTTCCTGGTTTTGGTGAAGGGCGTGGGGTTCTTCGCGAAGAAGCCCGAGGCGGTGGAGGCGTCGAAGCCCGCCGCCAAGACCTGCCCCGAGTGCCTGGAGTCGATCCCAAGCGAAGCCCGGCGCTGCCGCCACTGCACCAGCAGCCAGGCCTGATTCGTTGCGCTAAGCCCGTTTCCAGGCCACGCTACCGTCCTTCCGGTCCTCCAGCAGGATGCCCATGGCCTTGAGCTGGTC
This sequence comes from uncultured Solibacteraceae bacterium, assembly GCA_964589695.1. Classification (GTDB taxonomy): domain Bacteria; phylum Acidobacteriota; class Holophagae; order Holophagales; family Holophagaceae; genus CAZPUI01. The sequence continues at coordinate 4,304 of CAZPUI010000451.1, forward strand.
GCGGAGCCGATCGGCCTCGGCCCAGTTGCGGCTGCCCTTGGCGGCCTTGCGGGCCTCGATGAGGGCTTCGACCTCCTGGTCGAGGTTGGACTCCTCGTGGGGCCAGGCGGCAAAGATGGCATTGGATTCATCCAGGAAGCCCAGCACCTCGTCCCGCTCCTCTCGGGTCAGCGCCTGGCGGTCATCCTGGGCGTTGAGGTCCGTGATCAAGGTGAACAGGGCCGCCAGGGCCTCGGGGGTGTTGAGGTCATCGGAGAGGGCCACCCAGAAGGCTTCCCGGGCCTGGGCCACCCGTTCCCTGGGGCAAAGGGCTTCCTTCCAGGTGCCCTGGCCGGCGGGGGGGAGGTCCTCCTCCATGCGGCGTCGGAACTGGCGGATGCGTCGAAGGGCCCCCTCCGCGCCCTTCAACCCCTCCATGGAGAAGTTGTAAAGCTTCCGGTAGTGGTTGGACTGAATGGCGAAGCGGAAGACAAGGGGATCCACCCCCCGCTCCCTCA
>CAZPUI010000452.1:0-4778 GCA_964589695.1 uncultured Solibacteraceae bacterium
GCACTACCTTGGGGTGGTAGGGGTCGGAGGTTCGAATCCTCTCGCGCCGACCAAAGGGACCTAGAGAAATCTAGGTCCTCTTTGTGTTTAATCGGCATGGGTTTTGGAGATTTGGCTCCATGCTCAAACCATGCTCAAAACCCACCGCTGAGCGGGGGCGATCACTAAAGCACGAAGGTGAACGGGGAAGCCCGGATTCACTGGTTTGGCGCGAATGATCCGGGGTGGTAGGCGCCTTGGGATCTGGGTTCAAGTTGAGGAGGGGCTGGTAGGATGCCTGCACCCTTCCAAGGTTCCCGCGTGGCGATGGGAGGGGCCGTGTTCATTCGACGGCAGAGGAAAGCACCTAAGAGCGGGTATCGATCTCCGACGATGGTCCTGCTGGCCCAGGCGAGGGTGCAGCTCCAGGCCGTCGGCCAGGTGCGGGTGCCTGCAAAGCCTTGGCTGGATGCCGCAAGCCTCTATCTCACGCTCCAACGGTCCTGTAGGGCAGTCGGGGAGGAGGAGACGCCAGTGATTCAGGTGGAGCAAAGCCTTGGGAACGAAGGTTGGGCCTGGAGGTGGGAGGGTGAGGATCCTTGACCCAACCAGGGATCAACCCCCAATGCGCGACATCAGGCACAAGGCGGTCCTTCTCCGGGCGCACAATGACGATGTATTGCCCTGGAGCGATGTTGTAGCCCTTCTGGATGTGGAACCCGTAGGGAACCATGCCGAAGGCTTCAGCCAGGCTCTCGGCCTCGAAGGTGAAGGTGTAGCGGCCACACATGGGAAGCATGATGCCCGGTTTCCACAACGGCTGTTGAGAACCACCCGCCTGGGGCTCTGCTTTCGATGACGGACCTGGGATCTCCTGGGTGCCACGGTTCCAGTGCAGAGGGCAGTAGCTGTTCGAGACCCACCCCCCTTTGGTTATGAGGCCCCCCCTATGTGGGTCCAGGCCCCCCCATGCATTCAAATCATGTATCCCCATCCCTATACTCGGACTTCGGAAAAATCGACGGTCCAGGGTGGATAGGTGAGTCGCCGTCCAAGGGCCCGAATGTACGAGGCCACGCCGAGCTGTCCTACTCGGCGTAGAGTGGGGGTGCCATCCACCATCATCCGCTCTTTCTCTACTCCATGCTTCCTCGGCTCCGCTCATCGTCTCGGTGCAGGCGGGGCCGGTTAGCTGCTTTCGTTAGGCATCTCAGGAGGGTTCGTGCAGGGTGCTAAAAAAATCCGCAAGCCGTACGTCGAGCGTACCGATATAGAGAAGATCTATTCCAACTGGAATAAAATTTCGGGGCTCTTAGATAGAGAAGAATGGTCGAGTGCCATTGTAAGAGCGGCAACGGCTACCGAAATTGCGGCAAATCTTGTTGTCCGAGAAGAGTTTATCGATGCAAGAAAATTGAATCCTGAGCTTGTTGACCACTTCTTAAAATGGGCCAACGGGCTGCAAGGGAAATTCGACAAGCTAATTATTCCTGCTCTACGCGGAAAGGATCATGAGCAATCATTCCGAGGCCTCAAACGGAGAGTGGAAGATATTAATCTGAAACGGAATTCGATCGTTCACTCAGGTAGTTTCAGCAATAGAACCGAAGCAAACAGGGTCGTAAGAGAGGCAAAAGCCATCATCGTTGAGCTACTTGATCCATATTATGAGAACTTCGAGCTAACGGAGATCCCGTAACGGAGCTGCCTGACCCTCCGCTCAAGTCTGACCTCGCCGGCATTGCCTTCCGCTCTCTCTCAACTCCTCGCTATCTCGGCTCCACTCAAAGCTTCGGCGCAGGCGTGGCCAGTTAGCTTCATCGTTAGGCTTTATTCAACACTCCAACCATTTAGGAGACATGAAATGGCCACAACCATGTATTTCGAAGAAACCATCATGGACCAAGGCGGTAAAATCTCCATGGAAGTCGAACTTGGTCGTTCTTCCTATTATCCAGAAGACAGTGTCTATCTGGTTGTAGATGGCAAGTCCGTGATCATGGATCGCAAGACTGCGAAACGATTTGTTGATGCCGTGGTTTCAGTTGGCCAATACCATCGGTTGATAGATTGAATATTCTCAAACCAATATCCTGGCCACAGCCTAACCCTGCGCTCAAGTCGGACCCCGCCTGACTTACCTATCGCTCTCTCTCAACTTCTTGCTATCTCGGCTTCGCTAGTTGCCTCGGTGCAGGCATGGCCGCTTAGCTTCCTTCGTTAGGGCTCAAGGAGTCATCGTGCTTACCTCCGCTGGCCTTCTTTCAAAACTGCTTACGCTTATTGCCGAGAAGTCAGCATCGAAACTAATCACGCTCCCATTTGATAAACGCAAGAAGGCCTGCCGGACTTTGACCAAGCTTTACTACTCTGCCCAGTGCCTCGACGATGTCACTCAAACACTGCTGTATACGTTTCAAGGGTTTATCAAATATGGAACAGCAAGCGCCCTAGTGACATGCCTACGAAACCACCAAAGAGACCTTGAGCTTGCATCCAATATGTTCATGGACCTCTCAGAAGAGTTACAAGGTGGCCTGGAGATCATCGACCCATCGTTGGCCAAGTGCTGCAGTGCTATTTATTCCGGCAAGGGTGGTTTTCTTGACTACATTTCGAACTCGATAACCATCGACCGCCGGGCAGGCGTGGCTACCATCACGCTTAATATTCCAAATGGGAATGTCGAGTTCAATCAACTTGAAGCCATGTATCAATCCTCAGAGGAGGCGGAAGCCCAGCATGTCAAACACTTTTGGCCGCATGGTGCCTTTGAATTCTTAAGCCGCGATATACAAAAGGTAGATCTCCAAAATATCAGCAATGAAGCCGGTGATGAACTTCTCAGCATGATTCAAAACCAGAACAATCTTCTCAGGGCAGCCAAAGAATCATTGCGGACCTTGCTGAAGGATAATTTCACAATTGATGAAATATTATTCCAGAATGACAGTCACCCATACCGATGAGCCCTAACCCTCCGCTCAAGTCGGACCCCGCCTGCATTGCCTTCCGTTCTCTCTCATCATTTTGCTATCTCGGCTCCGCTCATCGTCTCGGTGCAGGCGTGGCCGCTTAGATTCCTTCGTTAGGCATCAGACCACCTTCGCCTTGAGATCTAGGCCTGGAGTTAAAGACATGTCAACAGCCTCTGTAGCACTGGCAAAGCTTGCTGGCATTCGTAAGGCAGTCCTCGCTGTTCTTTCAGAGAATGTCAGCCGGAATCGCGGAAGGGGCGATGTCCTCACACGTGCATCATTCCCTGTGGACCTAGTTGGTCACTACTTCACCCAGGCATCTGTGCATCTCAATGTGCTACGCGCTGAACTCCCTGCGCTTTACGCCGACTTTCAATATGTTCCAACGATTCCCGAGACGCGAATGGTTCAGGCGCCTGGAGATGAAGAAGAATTGTGGCACTACTCTCGTGCCCAGCTTGAGAGACTTATCCGTGATATTGACCAATTGTTCGAGTTGCGCGCCAATAGCGAGCTGGCTCAACCTCAGGCATCATCCACTGAACCACTCCGCCGAGTATTCCTCAGCCATGGGCGCTCCCAAGTCTGGCGTTCTGTTCAGGCGTTCGTTGAGCGGGATCTCGATTTAGCGACACTCGAACTTGCGCAAGAACCAAACCTAGGAAGAACGATCATCGAGAAGCTTTATGAGAACTCCCTGAGGTGTGACAGCGCTGTTATCGTAATGACCGGAGATGACATCGTCGATTCTGAGGCAGCTCGCGTTCGCGAAAATGTCATGCATGAAATTGGCTTTTTTCAGGGACGCTGGGGGCGCCGGGTTGTCGTTCTCCTTCATGAGGACGGCGTAAGCATTCCAACAAACTTGGCTGGTGTGGTCTACATTCCGTTTCCACAGGACCATGTTGAAGCGGGATTCCACGTTTTGCAGCGAGAGTTGAAGGCAATATACAGTCAGATGGATCACGCTGATGCCTAACCCTCCGCTCAACTCGGACCCCGCCTGCATTGCCTTCCGTTCTCTCTCATCTACTCGCTTCCTCGGCTTCGTTCAGCGTCTCGGTGCAGGCGGGGCCGGTTAGCTTCCTTCGTTAGGCATGCCCTTCCCATGGAGAACCATCATGAGTTTCGACTGGGACCTCTTCTCCCGATACCTCACTCCGATCCTTGGCGCTGCCGCGGGAGCTTTGATCAATAGAAGGATTGAGCGTCAGCCCCAACTAGTTAGCTATATAGCCCATTCATCAGCAGTAAATGTAAAGCTTTCTGATGGCGGAACAATGGCAGTGAATTCACATTCAGTTGTGATTAGGAACGCAGGTCGGAAGGCGGCTAACAACGTAAGGCTCGGGCATACCGCCTTACCAAGTTTTTCGGTCTTCCCTCCATGCGAGTACCAAACAATTCAACTGCCTGAGAATAGCGGCACCGAAATTTGTTTCCCTATTTTGATACCTGAACAGCAGATCACAATAACCTATCTGTACTTTCCACCGGTTCTTTGGTCGGGAATGAATACATACGCCAAGTCCGATGAAGGTTTTGCGAAGATCATCAACGTTCTCCCAACCCCTCAGCCCTCTTTGCCCATTTTATGGGCTACTAGGTTCCTAATAGTCATGGGTGCTGCTACCACCTTGTACGTAGCCACCAAACTCATCACCAACTTTTTTCAATTCGTCTCGCATGCCTAACCTTCCACTCAACTCGGACCCCGCCTGCATTGCCTTCCGCTCTCTATCAACATCTTGCTATCTCGGCTCCGTTCACCGTCTCGGCGCAGGCGTGGCCGCTTAGCTTCATCGTTAGGGATCCACATGG
>CAZPUI010000453.1:0-2604 GCA_964589695.1 uncultured Solibacteraceae bacterium
GCCGCTTCAAACCGCTCAAGGTCCTGGGACGCGCGGAGCGCCTGCAGAACCTGCGGCGGGAGCTGGAGGACCTGCGCCCTGGACTGGGGGCAGTGCTGTAGGCCCCGGCCGCTGGAGTCCCTGGATCACCAGGGTCCACAGCACCACGGCAAAAGGAAGCCCCAAGAGGGGATAGACGAAGGCCAAGCCTGCGGGCCGACCTTTGGGGAGTGTCCAGGCCTGCAGGGGCAGGAGCATGGCGTAGAGCCCGGCCCCGAGCACCACCAACCCTCCGGGGCCCCAGGCCTCGTGCACCGGGCCCAGGGCCAGGAAGAACCCCGCCCCCAGCAGGGCCTCCCCAAGTACGCAGGCCGCCAGCCGGCCCAGGGAAACCCGGCGCAGCACCAGGGACTTGAGTCCCCCACTCAGCGCCGCGGAGCCCAGGAGGGCCGTGAGTCCCGCCACCCAGCGGGCTTCTTCGGACACGGGGGGAAGGCTCAAAAGAAGCATGATCATGCCCCCAGGAACCCGGTCCGTTCGTTCAATTCGGCCACCACGGCGCGAAACCCCTGGAGGCGAAGATATATACCCCCGCCCCAAAGGGCCACCGGCGGCACCCTCCCCCACCGCACCGAGGTGCTCCCTCCGCGGTGGTTCCCGTGGCCTTGCACCCGATTGCGCATGAAGGATTCCCAGCCCGATGGGACATGGTATCCGGGAGGCCGCTGGACCCCGACCCCCGGGGCGCGGCGATGGCCCTGGGACTCCGAACTTGGGGGCTTCACCCCCTTGGCAGCAACCGGGTCCGTAGGGTCGGTTCCACATCATCCCGACCTTTCCAGAACCTCAACACGGACCGATACTGGACTTCCCTTCCGAGGTCCAACCCATGTCCCACAGGCTTCCGCACGCCCTGGGCGCCGCCTGCCGCGGCGCCCTTTCCGCCTCCCTGGTCCTGGCCGCCCAGGACTCCGGTCCCCTGCTCCAGCAGGTGCAGTCGGCCTACGACCGCCAGGATGACGGCGCGGCCCTGCGCCTGGCAGACGATGCGGTGAGGCTCCACCCCGGGGTGGCGGAGGCCTGGCGCCTGAGGGCCATGGTCAAGCGGCGCACCAAGGACCTTGCCGGGGCCCTGGGGGACTACACCCGGGCCCTGGAGCTGGACCCCCGAAATGCCCGGGCCTGGAACGGCCGGGGCCTGGTGAAGCAGGCCCAGCAGGACGCCAAGGGCGCCCTCCTGGACATCGGCCAGGCCCTGGAGCTGGACCCTAAATACCACCAGGCCTGGGATGCCATGGCCTCGGTGCTCCTGGGCATGAAGGACCTTCGCCGGGCCCTGGGGGCCTCGGACCGGGCCGTGGGCCTGGCCCCCCAGGCCTCGGCCTACATGCAGCGACGGGCCCTGGTGAAGGAGGCCCTGGGGGACCTTCCGGGTTCCCTGGCGGACTTCGACCGCGCCTACCAGGCGGATCCCCGGAACCTGGAGGCCCTCTATGGCCGGGCGGGGCTGAAGCGGGCCCTGAAGGACCCCGCCGGGGCGGTGGCGGACTACACCTCCCTGGTGGGCGCCGGCTTCCGCACCTCCGACGCCCTCTACTGGCGGGCCCAGGCCCACCGGGCCCTGGGACGCACCGAGGAGGCCCAGAAGGATTTCCGGACGGCCCTGGACCAGGGCCAGCGCCCGGAGTACGTGGCCCCGGCCCAGGCGGCCCTGGGGACGGCCAGTCCTGACGCGCCCGCTCGCCCCACCACGGCACCTCGTCCCGGGTCGGCCCTGCCCAACTGGACCGGGCGCCTGCCCATGACCGTCAAGGCCTCGGAGGACACCCTCTGGGCGGCCTCCAGCACCGGGGGCGGGGTCCCGAGGGGGACGGGCGACCCCGTGGAGATGGGGGTCCGCAACCCCGCCCAGGCCGCCTCCCACCTGCCCGGCGGCGGTGCCATGGTCTGCTTGGAGGGCCTTCGCACCCTCATGGGGCCCCTCAGCGGGCCCGAGGAAGGGAAGCTGAAGGCCAAGTGGCAGCCCTTCTTCGAGCACCCCACACCCGAATCCGAGGCCTATTTCAACCAGCTGGCGCCCCTGGTGGGAGAGCTCAACGCCCTGGGCAGGGCCGCCCAACGGACGGCCCTGGCCTTCGACCACGCCTGGCTGGAGGCCCAGACCTCCATGGCCGTGGGGGACGGGGAGGCGGCCCAGGAGGCCCTGGCGGTGGCCTCGGGCCACGCCCATCGCCTGGCCGGGGTGAACGCCCGCCTGGGGGACCTCCAAGCCCGGGCCCAGAAGCTGGGGAATCCGCCGGATCCCGCCAAGGCCAAGGCGAAGGCCAAGGAAGCCTTCACGAAGCATTTCCTGGGGGGCCCCAGCCGCCTGGCCCGCATCGCCTACCTGTGGCGGGCCTACCAGCTGGAGGTGGATTTCGTCGATGCCATGACGGGCTGGACCGCCGGCGAAGTGAAGGCCGCCGTGGCGAAGAAGCCCTTCACCGAACCCAAACCCAAGCCGCAATTCGTGGGGGACGAGGCCGCCTGGGGCACCTGGTTCGACAAGGGCCAGAAGGGTCCGGAGCCCAGGGGGAAGGCCCACCCCGAGGCCCTGGTGGCGCGGGCCGCGGCCCTGGCCGGGGC
>CAZPUI010000453.1:2614-4764 GCA_964589695.1 uncultured Solibacteraceae bacterium
CCTGCTGCCCGCCGAGTGGCCCTTCGCCTACCGGCGCCCCATCTACGAGCGCACCACGCCGGAAATCGCCGCGAAGAAGGCCCTGGAAGGACGGTGGCTGGGGGACCCCACGCCGGCCCTCCAGGAGGTGCCCCCGGCCCTGGTGCAGGCCATCAACGAGCGGCAGGCGAAGCTGGACCAGCTGAAACCCAAGCTGGAGGCCCTGCAGCAGAAGCACATCGCCACCGGCCAGCAGCTTCGGAACGAGCCGGATCCCACCCGCCGAAAGGCCCTGGAGGCCCAGTTCAACCAGCAGAACGTGGACATGAGGCCCCTCCAGGACGAGATGGGGCGCCTCCATGCCGAGCTGAATGCCTTCCAGGGGCAGCGGAGCGCCATCTTCCTGGAGCGGGACGCCATCCTGAAGGGCAAGCCGGTGCCCAAGGTGGCCCAGGTCCAGCCCAAGCTGGTCCTGCCCCTGCCCCCGGAGGGGGGCGGCGCGGGGCTCAATGCGGAGGAGGAGGCCAAGGCGAAGCGGGAGGCCATCCTGGAGCGCCAGTCGCTCATCGCGATCCTGCAGCGCAACCTGGACCGGGAGCGTGCGGACTTCAACCGGGAGCAGGACCCCAAGCGCAAGGCGGAGTTCTACCTGCGCATGCTGCAGCAGGATGCCGCCATCCAGCAGGAGAAGGACCAGATCACCTTCCTCCAGACCGGTGCCCGGGTCTACACCCGCACGGCGGCGGACCAGTACTGCCACGACCTGATGATCCAGCGCTCGGAGGAGCAGGCCCGGAAGTTCGAGGCGGACTCGGCGCGGGTCCAGGCCACCATGAAGGTCCAGCACTACCTGGACCGCTGCCTGGACGGCGCCCCCCTGGACCAGCGGGCCCAGCTCAGGGCCTTCATCGACCGCCAGCTCAAGGTGGAGGACATCACCAAGGGCAACCTGGCCAAGGCCAAACAGATTGCCCAGGCCGTCTTCAAGAACGTGTCCGGCCAGCAGCTGCAGCAGCAGGCCCAGCACGAGCTGGACGCCATCACCGCGGACGAATACTACGTGGGGGCCGGCCGAATCCAGACCGCGGCCACGGTGAGCATCATGCTCGTGAGCATCGGTGCGCCCATCTACATGATGGCCACGGGCACCACCATCGTAGGGGGCACCGGTGGCCTCATGGCCGTGGGGGCCACCCATGGGGTCGTGACGGGCTACATCGAGGGGGGTCCCCTGGAGGCCCTCAAGCAGGGCATCGCCCAGACGGGCCTGCCGGGCATGGTGGCCGCCGAGGCGGTGACGGGCTACCAGAAGGGCGGCCTGGTGAGCGGCCCCGGCATCGTGGGCGCCGTGGAACGGGGGGTGGAGGCCCTCCTCCTGGGCAAGGCTGTGGAATATGGTGCCTCCAAGCTGGGCCGGTTCATCGCCAGCCAGAAGGTACCCCCCGGGGGCACCCCCAAGCCCCCCGAAGGCGCCCGCACCCTGGCGGAGCAACTGGAGGACGAGGGCTTCAAGATGGTGAAGCGGGAGGCGGACCGGAAGGTGCGGGCCTTCAAGGAGTTGACGGGGAAGGTCAAGGCCGCCGAGGCGGCGGGCAACACGGCGGAAGCCGCCCGTTTCCGGGCCAGCCGCGAGGAGCTGCTCACCAAGATGAACGAGGATCTGCTGGCCAAGCGCATGGCCAAGCGGGCCCACGGTCAGACGACGGTGAAGGACGAGGTGGAATTCGGCAAGGCCTTTGCCGAGGCCCAGCAGGACATGTATGCGAAGAAGGTGGACCCCCTCTTCCGCAACGAGGTCAAACAGGCGGGCTACCACTGGCGCAAGAAGGTCGGCAACTCCATGCGCATGGAGCATGCGGGAGACCTGGAATTCAAGGACTTCACCCACGACCGCGTGCCCAAACCCAACACCGACCGGGACCTGGCCCTCATCGAAAAGGCGGAGAAGGAGGGCTACGTCCTCTACAAGCACGACCGCCCCGTGGACATGCACACCCCCGAGCAGGAACTGACGGAACTCTACGGGAAGTCCTACACCCAGGGCACGGGCGGCGGGAATGCCAAGGGGCCATGCCCCAGGTGCACACGCCTGCCAGCGAGGACGCCTACCCCGACGCGCCCCACGCCCAACAGGCGTAACACCAGGAGTGCGCCCGGGCCCAACGGCCAGC
>CAZPUI010000454.1:0-4752 GCA_964589695.1 uncultured Solibacteraceae bacterium
CGGGGCTGTAGCCGGGGCTCATGGCGCTGTTGAAGCCGCCGTACCCGTAGAGCAGGGTGGGGTTCGTGCCGTCGAGCTTGAGGCCCTTCTTGTGGGCAAGGAAAAGGGGCACTCGGGTGCCGTCCTTGCTGGGGTAGAAGACCTGCTTCACCTCGAAGGCATCCGGCTGGATGTCCACCTTGGGTTGCCGGAACACCTGCTCCTTGCCCGTCTTCAGGTCATAGCGGTAGATGGTGGGCGGCTGGTTGAAGGAGGCAAAGGTGAAGAAGACCTCCCGGTCCTTGCGGTCGCCGGAAAAGCCGCTCTGGTTGCCCAGGGTGCTGCGCTTGACCTCACGCTTGAGCCTGCCCTGAAGGTCGTAGAGCCTTACCTGGTTCAGGGCATCCACCTTCCAGGTGACGGCCACCAGATCGCCATGCAGGCTGGAGCCCGCAATGACATCCCGGTTCGTGGACTGGGGGATGATCTCCCGCCATGCGGCGGCTTCCGGCTTCTTCGCATCCACGGCGATGATGCGGCCGCGGGGGGCCTGGACATCGGTCTCGACGTAGAAGGTGTCTCCGTCATTGCCCCGCACGATGTACAGGCCATCGAAGGCGTCGAAAAGGGGCTGGATGGGGCTGCCGGGCCTGCTCAGGTCCTGGAGGAAGACCCGGTTCTTTGGGGCCGTACCCTGGGTCTGGTTGATGATGAGCCAGCGTCCATCGTCGCTCACCCCCGCGGCAAAGCCCCAGTCCGGCTGATCGGGTCGGTCAAAGACCAAGCGATCCTCGGCCTGGGGGGTGCCCAGTTTGTGGAAATAGAGCTTCTGGAACTTGTTCACGCCCGTGAGGGCCTCTCCAGGCTTCGGGGCGTCATAGCGGGCATAGTAGAACCCCGTTCCCGCCTTGTCCCAGGCGGCGCCGCTGAACTTGCTCCACTCGATCTGGTCCTTCAGGTCCTGTCCCGTGGCCACATCCCTGACCTTCCACACGACCCAGTCGCTTCCGGCATTGGAGAGGGAATAGGCCAGGTACTTCCCGTCCTCAGAGAGGCTCGTCGTCCCCAGGGCCACCGTACCCGTGGCGCTGAGGGTGTTGGGATCCAGCAGCACCCGTCCCTTGTCCTCGAGCTTCTCCGTCACATAGAGCACCGACTGGCTTTGAAGGCCCGTGTTGTAGCTGTAGACGTAGTGTTTGCCGCGCTTGGTTGGAATGCCGAACCGTTCGTAGTTCCAGAGCTTGGTCATGCGGTCCTGGATGACCTTTCGCTCGGGGATGGCGTTCAGGTAGGCGAAGGTCCGCTCGTTCTGGGTCTTGACCCAGGCCTTGGTGTCCAGGCTCTGGTCGTCCTCCAGCCAACGGTAGGGATCGGGGATGTTCACGCCGTGGTAGTGGTCCACCACGTCCAGTTTGCGGGTGACGGGGTATTTCAGGGCCTGGGAGGCCAGGGGCACGTGGGCCGCCAGGAGGAACACGAGGATTGCACGGGCTGACATGGGGGCTCCGAGGAAAACCTAAGGATACCTTTCCGGCGGTGCTTCCTCGGTTGCGAACCAGTATCCGTTCACCGATGCCACAGCAAGCCCCCGACCCACGTGGGCAGGGGGCCGAACCGGATGGGACCTAGAACTTCTGGCGGATCCCCAGAAGCACGGTGCGGGGAGTCTGGTAGCGGAAGGGGCTGTCCGCCACGGGAGCCAGGGGGACATTCACCACCACCGCCTGGTCGATGATCACCTCCACCCGCTGAAGGGTCTGGGACCCGAAACCCGCTGCGCTGACCACCACCCCGAAGGCGCATTGCTGGAGAGGGGGGAAGCGCACTTTCCCCCCGGCGTCCGTCTGGCCCGTGCGAGGTCCCCCGATCTGACCGGGGCTGCTGATGATGACGGTGCCCTGGGACCTGACACGGATGACCTTGGTCATTAACATCAAAAAAAATCTACAAACCATGTTGACAAAAATCGGGTCATGTTCGAAACTGAGCCCTGCCTGGTTGTAGACCAGTCCATTTCCACGGAGATTCCTGCCATGACACCCCGCACCCATAGGCCAGCCCCCGCGAGCGCCCTGCGCGTTGCGGCGATGCCAGCCGTGCCGGGTCAAGGCTTCCGGTGCGAACGGCAAGGTTCCCAGGAGACCGCGTTGATGGGCGATTCGAGGAATCTGATCCTTAGCGCCTAGGCGATCCCGGACGGAGCACGACAGCCGGAAGGGACGCCACCGAAGCACGGGAGGGCCCAGGGGCATGGGTCCGAAGCTCCAGGTGATTCGGCATACGCGGCAAGGCAAACCCGCCGGGATGGCGGCCCAGGAAGCATGTGTTTCCGGGGCTCGGGTTTCCTGGTAGGCCTTTGAGGCGGCCTCGTGCTGGGCCTCGAAAGTGAGAGCGTAGCGTCCTTGGGGGATCGTCCAATGGCAGGACCTGGGCCTTTGAAGCCCGTGATCCTGGTTCGAATCCAGGTCCCTCAGCCAGTGACCACGGCCTGTGGCCCCACGTTCCGACGATCCGGAACCCCGAGGCAAGTCGGAGACCTGTATCAAGAGTTAAATAGACTCAAGGCATGTACACAATGCATGCAAAACAAAGATTATTCGAAATTTAGTTCTTTTACAGCATCATATCGAAAACAACTGCATCCTTTTGGTGTCTGATGACCTCATGGGATGCGGAAATACCCCATGGGCGGAATTCAGGTTCTTCCAGCCCGGCAGATCAACGCCCCTGGAATACCACGGGCGCATCACCGGCGTCCGGCAACCGGCAATCGAGGTCCTGGAACCGCCCTCCCAAGGGTGCTGCGGAGGCGTGGAGTTCTCGCCTCCCTGTCACGGACAAGACCGCCGGTTCGATCCCGGTCAGCACCGCCATTTCCCGTCGGGATCACGACACGATCCACCCAAGGAAGACGAACCTGGCGGGTGCCAGGCCTCGCCTGGAACGCGAGTGGGTGGCCCTGCCCCGGGTCCTGCGCTTCGAATGCGCCGTTTTCCTCCAATCGGGATCTTCGATCCCGCCCACGGTGACGCTGGCCGAGCGGCTCAGGCACTGGATTGTGGCTCCAGGCAGACGGGTTCGACCCCCGTGCGTCGCCCCAACACGGACCTCGGTCTCAGCGACCGGGTTTGTTCTTCCTTCCGCAGCAGCAACACCCAGGGGTTCATCGCTCGCAACGGGCAGGGTACGCCAAGCACATAGGTGAATGGCAAGGACCGCCTCCGGACCAGTCTGCTTTGCAGCAGGCATCCGGGGGAGTATGGGTTCGAACCCCATAGCGAAGGCCCACCCCCTGGTGAACTCCCTCTGCGGATCCCTATCCTTGTCGTAGCAAGGCCAAGGGCTACTTCGGCTGTTAACCGCGTGGTCGTTGGTTCGATTCCAACCCTCCCGACAATCTACCGGGGGGTAGCTCAGTGGTAGAGCGCGTTGGGATCTGCCTTCATTCGTGAAGGTGATCCCTACGCCCTGGCCAACTTCCTCGACAAGGAACCTAAATCTGGCGCACGGACGATCCCGTCGCGCCCGCAACTCCCTCGCGCAGCAGGGCAGCAATGGTTTGACAGCGGAAGACCGACCCACGGTTTCCCACTCTGACCCCCCTGCGGGGGCGGGCCACGCCTGTCTCCGCGCATGAAAGGAGGCCCTATGGCCCGTTTTGCCTTCTGGAAGTCCAAGGCTTCCGCACCCAACACCCTCAACCTCGCCGGAGGTCCGGCCCACACCATGGGGCCGAAGTTGGCATTCGCCTCCACGCTTCTGACCACCTTCACGACAGACCCCTACTACAGGACGGGCGATGACCAGGTGAACCGCATTGCGGAACTGACCCGGTCCCTGGAGGATCCCCTCTTTGCCGCCAAGGCGGCCGTCTTCACCCGTAAGCAGAACGGGCTGCGTTCCGTCTCCCATATCGTGGCGGGCGAACTCGCCCAGAGGGTGGACGTGAAGGGCGCCCCCTGGCTACGGACGTTCTACCGACAGGTGGTGCAGCGTCCCGATGACATCACCGAGACCCTGGCCTACCTCAAGTCCCGGGGCAACCCTGGGCTGCGCAAGCTTTCCAATGCGCTGAAGCGGGGCTTCGGAGATGCGCTCAGCACCTTCGACGCTTATCAGCTGGCCAAGTACCTGCGCTCCGATCGGGATCCTTCCTTGATCGATGCCGTCAACCTGCTGCATCCCAAGTCCACCGAGGCCCTCAAGGCCCTGATGACGGGAACCCTGAAGCCGGCGGACACTTGGGAGACCCGGTTGTCCCAGGCGGGACAGAAGGCCAAGGCCGCTGGTCTCAGTGAGACCCAGAAGGCCGAGCTCAAGGGCCAGGCCTGGGCGGAACTGCTGGAAGCCCGGAAGCTGGGCTACCTGGCGGTGCTCCGGAACCTCCGGAATATCGCGACCGAGGCCCCCGAGGCCATGGGCCTGGCCCTGGCCTTCCTGACGGACCCCCGGCAGGTGGAAAAGTCCCTGGTCCTGCCTTTCCAGTTCATGACGGCGGCGGAGGCCCTGGTGGGTACCAAGGCCAGCACCTCCGAGGTCAAGCGGGCCCTGAACCGGGCCATGGAACTCTCCCTGAAGAACGTTCCCGTGTTTGAGGGACCCACCCTCATCGCTGTGGACAACTCGGGGTCCATGTCCGGTCGTCCCGTCCGGATCGCATCGCTCTTTGCAGGCGTGCTCTTCAAGTCCCAGCAGGATGCGGATGTGCTCGTCTTCTCCGATGATGCGACCTACCTGTCCCTGAACCCTGGGGACTCCCTCCCGACCTTGGCC
>CAZPUI010000455.1:0-4752 GCA_964589695.1 uncultured Solibacteraceae bacterium
GTCCGCCACCGTGGCGGTGCCGAAGCAGTGGGAGGCCAGGGCGCACACGGCGTCGCCCACCCGCCAGCCCTGGACCCCGGGGCCCAGGGCGCGGATGCGGCCGCTGCACTCGAAGCCTAAGGAGCTCCCGGAGAAGGTCTGGTCCAGGCTGGCCCCATCGATGAGGTTCATGGCCTTGACCACATCCTTGAAATTCAGGCCCGCCGCACCCACCTCCAGGACCACCTCCCCGGGTCCCGGCCGGGGCTCGGGCATCCCCTCGAAGGCCAGGGCCTCCAGGGAACCCGGCGTGGGAAGGACCAGGCGGAAGGCCCCCGGCCCCCCCCTGCGCGTGAGCCCCAGCCGCCGCAGGCGGTGCACCTGGCGCCCTTGCGGGCCCAGGGCCACCTCCCCCTCGGCACCCTCCCCCAACAGCTCCGCCGCCAGGGCCTCGGAGTTCAGGGTGGCCGCAAGGTCCACCAACCGCACCCGCAGGCCCGGATGTTCGTTGGCCCGGACGCGGCCCCGCCCCCAGGTGGCCGCCTGGGCGGGGCCGAAGCAGCCCGTGGCGGCGGTGGCCCCCTGGGTGAGGAAGGGGAGTCGGGGGGGCCGGGGCAGGTCCAGGACCCTGCGGGCCAGCTCCAGGGCGCTGGCGCAGCCCTCCCGCCAGGCCCCTTCCGGCGCCCGTTCCGAGAGTCCCAGGGCATGCACCACCTGGTGGTAGGGCCTCCGGGCCAAGGCCTCCAGGGTGGGCAGGACGGGGGAGACATCCACCGACCGCCCGGCCGCTTCCAACCGAGCCTTCAGTTCCGGCAGCTCACCCACCAGCAGGCAGGGCCCCTGGGGGGCGCCCCCCGGCGCCAGGGCCTGGGGCTCCCAGGCGAAGGCATGGCCCAGCTCCTCGAGTCCCGGGATCCGGGTCCGCAGGGCCTGGTACTGCAGGCCCCGCAGGGCCAGGAAGACCTCCCCATCGCCGTGGGCCAGGCGAAGGTCCAGCCGGAGCTGGGACTCGCCCTGGGCCACCCGCCGCATGTGGAGCCAGGCCTGGGCCCTGGGTTCGCCGTAGAGGACCGATTCCTCCATCCCCACGGGAATCCAGGTGCGCCCCCCCAGGAAGGCCACCAGCACCCCGTTGAGGTAGGCATCCATCACCGCCGGGTGGGTGCTCAGCCGGGGATCCGGCCCCAGGGCCTCGGGCCAGCCCAGCTCCAGAAGGGCCTCGCCCTCGCCGAGGTGGGCCCTGCGGACCCCCTGGAAGCAGGGGCCGTAGGCGTAGCCAAGGGCTTCCAGGGCCCGGTAGCAGTCCGGCCCCTCCAGGGTCCGGGGGCAGCGTCCCCGCAGGGTCGCCAGGTCCAGGGCCGAGGGCTGGGGGCCCGAGGCCTGCACGGCCAGCCGTCCCTGGACATGGCGCACCCACTCGCCCCCCTGCAGGCTGTGGATGGCGAAGGCCGAACCGTCGGCACCCACGCTCAGACGCAGTCGCTGGCTGCGTCCCTCCCCCAGCACCAGGGCCTTGGGGAAGGCGAGCTGGGAGAGCACGACGGTGGTGCCGGGATGGAGCTGCCGGGCGGCCGTGAGGGCCATCTCGCTGTAGGCGGTGCTGGGGAACACGGCCTCGCCGTGGATGCGGTGGTCCAGGAGCCAGGGGAGCCGGTCCGGGTCGACCTCCGCCTCCCACACCGGGAGGGGGCCCTCCAACCGGGCCCCCAGGAGGGGATGGCCGCCCTGCCCCAGCCGATGCCGCCGCAGGGATTCGGGCTCCTGCCAGTGGGGCAGGCGCTGCCAGGGATGCCCGGGGGCCCGCAGGAAGCACCCCCCCGGGTGAAGGGCCTTCCAGTCCAAGGCGAGTCCCAAGCTGTACAGCTCCCCCAGGGCCAGCCGCAGGCCCTCCACGGGATCGCGATCCCGCCGCAGGGAGGCCACCACCCGGGCCTCCCGGCCCAGGCCTTCCTTGAGGGAGGCCCCCAGCACCGGGTGGGCCCCGAGCTCCAGAAACAGCGTGTGTCCCTCGGCCTCGAGGGCCGCCACCGCCTGGGCGAAGCGCACCGGTTGCCGCACATTGCGGGGCCAGTAGGCCGCCCCGAAGGCCTCGCCCTCCAGGGGCCCGCCGGTGACGGTGGACAGGATGGGCAGGGTCCCGGGCTTGGGGTGGATCCCCGCCAGCCGCGCCTCCAGGGGGGCCAGGAGGGGATCCATGAAGGGGCTGTGGTAGGGCACTTCCACCTTCAGGAAGCGGTGGAAGACCTGCCGGGTGGCCAGGGTCTCCGCGAGTCCCTGGAGGGTGGCGGTGTCCCCCGCCAGGGTGGCGCTCCGGGGACTGTTGAGGGCGGCGATGGAGATCCGGTCCTCCAGCCCTTCCAGCAGGGCCCGGAGCTCCGGCTCCGGCAGGCCCACCGCCAGCATGCTCCCCTGCCCCGCCGTGGTGGCCTGGAGCCGACTCCGGTGCAGCACCACCGTGAGGGCATCCTGGAGGTCCAGCACCCCGGCCACATGGGCCGCAGCCACCTCCCCCACGGAGTGACCCAGCACCGCCACGGGCTCGACCCCGTAGGCCCGCCCGAGGGCCGCCAGTCCCACCTGCAGGGCGAAGATGGCCACCTGGGCGACCTCCGTGCGGTCGATGGGCTGGGTCTCCCGGAGCAGCACCTCCACCAGGGACCAGTCCAGGTGCGGTCGCAGCAGCGCCTCGATGCGGTCCAGGACCCCGCGGAACACGGGCTCCTCCCGGTACAGCCCCGCCCCCATGCCGGCGTATTGCTGGCCCATGCCCGAGAACACGAAGACCGGCCCCTTCAGGCCCTCCGCGGCCCTTCCCCCGGGGAGGGTTCCCCCGGCGAGGTACCGGTCAAGCGCATCCACCATGTCCGATGCCGTCCGGGCCACCGGGGCCAGGCGGTGGGGATGGTGGCTGCGCCGGGCCCCCAGGGTGAAGCCCAGGTCCTGGAGCCCCTCGGGATGGGCCTCCAGCCAGGTGCGCACCGCCCCAGCCAGTTCCCGCAGGGCCGCGTCGCTCCGGGCCGACAGGGGCAGGAGGATACAGCTCGCCGGGGCCGCCTCCACCTTGGATTCCTCCGGAGCCTCCCCCAGGATGACGTGGGCATTGGTGCCCCCGAAGCCGAAGGAGTTGATGCCCGCCAGCCGTGGCTTCCCATCGTTCTCGGGCCAGGCCTGGTGTTCCGTAGGCACCTTCAGCCCCAGTTCAGCCATGGGGATCCTGGGATTGGGCCGCTGGAAGTGGAGGGTGGCGGGGATCTGCCGGTGGTGGAGGGAGAGGGCCACCTTGAGGAGGCCGGCGATGCCCGCGGCGGCCTCCAGATGGCCGAGGTTGGTCTTCACCGAGCCCAGCAGGCAGGGCTGGCGTCGGCCGGGGGCCAGGGCGAGGCCGATGGCCTCGGCTTCGATGGGATCCCCCACGGGGGTGCCGGGGCCGTGGGCCTCCAGGTACTGGACCTCCTGGGGCGCGGCCCCGGCCCGGGCCAGGGCGCACTGGATCGCGGCGACCTGGGCCTCCCGGTTCGGCATGGTGATGCTGGGGGTGCGGCCATCCTGGTTGGTGGCCGTGCCCCGCACCAGGGCGTAGATCCGGTCCCCGTCCCGCTGGGCGGCGGCCAGGGGCTTCAGGACCACGATGCCGCCCCCCTCCGCCCGCACGAAGCCGTCCCCCTCGGCGTCGAAGGCCCGGCAGCGGCCCCGCTGGGAGAGCATGGAGGCCTTGCTGTGCATGATGTAGCCGTCGGGCTTGAGGTTGAGGTTCACGCCCCCCGCCAGGGCCATGGTGCAGCCCTCGTGCCAGATGGACTGGGCCGCATGGTGCACCGCCACCAGCGAACCTGAACAGGCGGTGTCCACGGCCACACTGGGCCCCCGGAGGTCGAAGACGAAGGAGAGGCGGTTGGCCACGATGCTGAAGTTCAGGCCCGTGCCCGTGTGGGTGTCGATCTGGGCATAGGCGTCCGGGTGGAGCTGGAGCAGGTTGTACTCCGGCTGGGAGACCGCCATGAAGACGCTGGTGGGGCTCCCGGCCACCCGTTCCGTGTCGAGGCCCGCGTCCTCCAGCGCCTCCCAGGCCAGTTCCAGGGCCAGCCGCTGCTGGGGGTCCATGCGCATGGCCTCCCGGGGGGAGATGCCGAAGAAGGCCGCATCGAAGGCCTCCACATCCCTCAGGAAGCCGCCGTGCCGTGCGTAGCCCTGGCCCGGCCGGGCGCGGTCCGGGCTGTGGTCCGCCGCCCGGCCCCTGCGGGACGCCGGCCCCACCGCCACTCCGCCCACCCCCGCCGGCAAACCACCGACCCCCGCCGGGATCAGCCCGACGGGTGCCGGCCCAACCAGCAACCCGGTGTGGCCTCCGGTCGCCACGGCGCCAATGGCCGGGCCGGTCGGCACGCCAGGCGTGCGTCCCGCCGCTGAGATGAGCACCGGAAAGGCTGCGGCCAGTCCAGCCCCGCAGGCGGCCACGGCGGCACAACCGGCGACACCCGAGGGACAGCAGCCGCCAGCGAAGCGGCCGAGACTGTCGCGCACGATGGGTGCGATCGAGCCGCTGCGCGAGACCATCGAGCAGATCGAAACCTCGCTGCGCAGCCCCGAAGTCAGCGACGCGACGCTGATCCAGCATCGCGGACGGCTCGAGCCGGTACGCGACGAATTGCGCGAGATCATCACGTCGCTGGAAGGCCGACTCGAGGATGTCGAGACCCGCCTCAAGCAGCTCGGCGAGGCACCGGACGAGGGCGAACCGAAGGAGGACCCGAATCTTACGGCCGAGCGCACGCC
>CAZPUI010000456.1:0-4741 GCA_964589695.1 uncultured Solibacteraceae bacterium
CCCCACCCGGGCCAGCATGCCCGGCTGCACGTCCGTGGCCCCCACCCGGCCCTGGGCGCCCACCGCCCTGGCAACGGGGAGCGTGAGCCTGCCGGGCCCACAGCCCGCATCCAGCACGTGCATGCCAGGGGAGAGGGCCAGCTTCTCCACGAGGAACGCCGCCCGGTGGGCGCGGGTGAAGGGGTTCTCGAGTTCGACCATCCAGCGCAGCCACACGGGACAGGGCAAGGCCCTCCACCGGGACCCGACCCGCCAGGCGACCCAAAGCAGGACGGCCCCTCCCAGCAGCCCTAGGACCCAGACGCCCCCGTCCAGGAGAAGGCCCTGACCCCCATTGCCTCCAGGCCGAAGGCCCCCACTAAAAATGCGAAGCATGTTTAGCCTTCCACCTGCGCCCATACACGACCGCATCCGCCCAGACGAGCATCCGGTGGGTCCAGGGCAGGTGCTTCACCATCCACCGCACCAGGCCATGGAAGGCGTCATCCTTGTGACTGTACGGGCAGCAGGCCATGCAGATGCCGCAGTCCGTGCCCACCTGGCGCCAGTAGCGATAGCACTTCTCCACCTCCGTGGGCCACTTGACCACCCCTCGCACCGGGGTGGGCTCCCCCAGGGAAAGGGCCTTGGACGGACAGTTCTCCGCACACTTCTTGCACACGGCGCAGAAGCTGCGGGCCCCCAGGTCCAGGGGCTGGGCCGAGGGGGCGGGCAGGTCCGTGGACACGCAGCCAATGCGCACCCGGCTGCCGAAACGGGGGGCAATGAGGATATTGTTCCGCCCCAGCTCCCCCAGGCCCGCGGAAGCTGCCAGGGGGGGAAGGATCACATCGTAGTGGGCGTCGTAGTGCTGCTTGGCGGCATGCCCCGCGGCCTGGAGCAGGGCCTCCAGGTGCAGGCTCACCCGGGCGGCCCGGAAATACTGGTGCGCGGATTCCAGGATGGTGGGAGCCTTCGGGGCCTGCTGCATGGCCCCCCAATCCATTTCCACCAGGAAGACCAGGGCCCGGGGATGGTCCAGGCGCACCTCCTGGCCATAGTCCTCGGGAAAGCGCCCCTTGTGGGTATAGACGAAGCTGGGGTCCAGTTCCGTCCAACCCGCCGACACGGCCCCCAGCCGCAGGGCCAGCTCCCCCAGGAAGGTCGGGGGGTCACTGGCCCTCCGAAGGGCCGCCAACTCTTGATCCACCCAGGCGGGGTCCACCCGAAGCCTCTCGATGGCCTCGAAATGGGCGAGGCTGCGCCCCATAAGTTCGGCGTCGTAAAAGGTGCTGCCCGGGGTCAGCAACCGGGGCAGGGACGCCAAGGCGGCATCCACCTCGTGGAGTTCGGGGTGGGCGGCGTAGAACTGGGAGTGCCGATCGGTTCCTGGTTCAAGGGCGGCCCTGCTGAACATCGTGTCCCGCTCATCCACCCGTGCGGTGGGCCTCTCCAGGATTGGACCTCCCATGAATGCCTCCCCCTACCCCTAGAAGCACCTTCCCTGGAACCCCTTGCGATGTGGGTCACGGAAACATACAAAAAGCCAACCCGTGGGGGTCAGGGTGTTCTGCTGCCGCCCCTTGGGTCGAATCATTCAAGTCGCTTGTGCGCGGCAACCTAGCCCATGCCCTGCCAACCCCCGCCCCCCGCCAGGGTGCGCAGATCCGGGGTACCCGATTCCAATCGATGGATGGAAAGGTCCACGGTGCGCCCGGTGGCGGCCAGCTCCAACGCCAGGGCCTCCTGGTCCAGGGCCACCTGCTCCGGATGTTCCAGCCAGATCCGCACGGAGAGCCTCCCAGGACTGGAAGTCAGGCCCAACCGGGTCTCACCCAGGCGGCTGAAGCGAAGGGAAAGGAGCACCCGGGCCGTCCCCTGCCCCAGGGCCTCGGGGTCCTCCATGGCCTTGTCCCACTCCACCCACAGTTGAAGGTGGTTGCCGGGCATCCAGGGCAGGGGCAGTTCGAAGAGGGCCGTGCGCTCCTGAGCCTGGGCCAAATGGAAGGGGGCCTCCCGGGGGGAGATCTCCGGGTCCCCCAGGGCCTGGAGCCCCTCCCGCAACCATGCCTCCCAGCTAGCCGGCTCCTGGAGTCGGTCCTGGACGGGGGCCTTGGGGGCGCTTTGGGCCTGAGTTTGGACCTGCTCCCGCCCCGTGGGACGTGCATAGCCCGCCTCGGGGGGCTTGCCCTGCCCGCCCTCCGGACGACTCCCCTTGGGGGTTTCCGGGGTCCCGGGCTTAGGCTTGGCCAAGGTATTCCGGAACCAGGCCAGGAGGGCCTCCCGGGTGGCGGGGGCCAGATCCGGCTGGCGGGCCAGGAGGGCCTGGAAACGCGCCAGGGTGGCTTCGGGCTGGGTGGCCGAAGGCGTCTCGACTCCCCCACCGGGTCGCCTCGGCTGTTGTGCCTCGGCTTCCAGGGCATCGGGACGGGGCATCAGGGTCTGGAGGATCCGGGAAAGACCGTCCGCCTCGGGGGCCCCCGCGGAACCCAGGGCCTGGGCCAGCGCCTGGGCCTGGGAGCGCGGCAGGGAGGCCACCAATTCCGTGAGGGTCGAGGCGCTGCTGCTGGAAGCCAAGGCCGGATCCGGCAGGAGCTGGCGCATGAGGGTCTGGAGGGGCTGAAGCCCTGGCTCCCCATCCGCCTGGAACAGCCGGTTGAGCAGGGGCATGGCCTCTCCGAAGAGGAGCGGCGCCAGGACTTCCGGGGGACGGGGAGGACGGGCGGAGAGGGTCTCCAACCGCACGCCCCCGGCTTCCGTGGGCGAAGGACTCACCCGCACCCGGAGCTGGGTGCCCACGGGATAGGGCAGCTCCCCCTTGGCGGAGATCACGGTCCCTTGTCCGAATCTTATGCGCACGCCCTCCGGCCCCAGGGCCTCCAGGACCCCCTCCAGCTCCTGTCCCAGCAGGGCCGTGAGGAGGGCCGCCTCCTTGGCGGGCAGCTCCCCAAGGGGAAGGGCCTGGATCCGGTTGAGGATGCCCGTGAGCTGGGGGCCTAGAGGATCCACCATGTCAGAGGTTGAAATGTCGGCGCAGGATGGCCGCCATGTCCCCCACGGACGCCACCAGGTCCACGCAGCCCCGCTCGGCGGCGGCCTTGGGCATGCCGTACACCACGCAGCTCTCTTCGCTCTCCGCCATGGTGTGCGCCCCCCTGGCCTTGAGCGCCTCCATGCCCCGGGCGCCATCGCTGCCCATGCCCGTCAGGATCATGGCCAGCACCTGCCCTCGGCAGTGCTCCACCAGGCTGTTGAACATCACATCCACACTGGGACGGTGCAGGCTTGTGGCGGGCTCCGGACACAATTCGATGCAGGCCTGGCTCCCCCGCGGACGGTAGGTCATGTGGATGCCCCCCGGGGCAATGTAGACGGTACCCGCCCGCAGGGTCTCCCCCTGCTCGGCCTCCTTGACCTCCACCTGACACAGGGTGTTCAACCGGTCGGCAAAGGCCTTGGTGAAGGTGGCAGGCATGTGCTGCACGACCAGGCAAGGCACGGGAAGGGTGCGCGGCAGGGCGGGAAGCAGGTCCTGAAGGGCCTTGGGTCCACCGGTGGAGCAGCCGATGGCCAACAGCTCCGCCACCGGTGAAGGGGCCAACCCCGGAGCGGTGGGCTTCAGGGCCGCGACCACCATGGGGCGCGCCATGGGCTGGCGGACCAGCGTGGGTGCGGGACCAGGTGAGGGTGAGGGTGTGGGGGGGATGCCACGGCTCTTATGGAACTTGGGGGTACGGGCCAGCTTGCGCACCTTCTCCTGAAGGTCCTGCTGGATCTGAAGGATGCTCGCACTGGCCAGGCTGCTCTCCTTGGGGATGAAGTCCAGGGCCCCCAGGGCCAGCGCCTCCATGGTGGCCGTGGCACCATCCTGGGTCTGACTCGAAACCATGAGCACCGGCAGGGGGTGGCGGTTCATGATGTGCCGCAAGCAGGTCAACCCATCCATGCGGGGCATCTCCACATCCAGGGTGACGATGTCCGGCTTGAATTCGGCGATGCGATCCAAGGCCTCCTCGCCATCCCGGGCAGACCCCACCACGAGGATGTCCTCCGCAGCCACCAGCATCCGCTCCAGGGCCTTCCGCATGAAGGGGCTGTCATCGACGATGAGGACACGGATGGGATCCATGAATCAATCCTGAAAAGCAAGTTTCACAAAGGCGATGGCATGGTCCAGCTCATCGTCAATGCCAAAGGTGAGACGCTCGAGGTCGAGGTCGGGTCCCAGCGCAGAGCCGAAGACCTCCGGGAAGCTGGGCAACTCCTCCAGCACGAAGGACAGCGTTTCGTCCGAGGGACACCATGGAATCCTGGAGCGCACGAGGAGGTCCGCCAGCTCGATGAGGTGGGGCAGGAACTGGCCCTTGGGGGGCGTATGGTGGTTCCGGATCACCTCCACCATGAGGTCGGCAAAATTCCAGGAGAGCGCCACCATGCCGCCCACCTCCGCGTGGGTGATTCCCAGGATCTCCAGCTCCGCCTCCAAGGTGGGACGACCCTCCTGGATGGCTTGGACCACGGGGGCATATTCCTCGGAGAAACAGAGGTCCAGGGCGATCTTCCCGATGTCATGAAGAAGCCCCGTGAGGAAGGCCGGTTCCTCCATGGAATGCTTCCGCAGGAGTCGGCAGATGCCCTTGGCCGTGAGCCCCACGGCCACGCTGTGCTGCCAGAGGTGGATGGGGTTGAGCTGTTTCGACCCCCGGAAGGTGCGGATGATGGCGGCGGTGCGCCCCAGGTTCAGGAGGGCGTCGAACCCCAT
>CAZPUI010000457.1:0-4728 GCA_964589695.1 uncultured Solibacteraceae bacterium
GCGGAATGCCCGAAGAGTCGCACTGGAACTCGCTCTTCGACGTACCCAGGATCCTTGATTGGCTTTCCTTTCCGGGTCCCTCCAGGGAGGTGGCGGAATTCGGATGCGGCTATGGAACCTTCACGCTCCCAGTCGCCCAGACCAACGATGGGATCCTGCACGCCTTCGACATCGATCCAGGAATGATCGACAGCGTGGCGTCCCACCTGGATCGCCTGGGGGTGGGCAACGTTCGTCCGTCCTGCCGGGATCTGCTCGAAGGCGGAACCGGGCTTGCGGCGGAGAGCGTGGATCTGGTGCTCCTCTTCAATATCCTCCCTTCCGAGGAGCGCCGGGCCTTCCTGGTCGAGGCCGAACGCATCCTGAAACCAGGCGGCCTGGCGGCCATCCTCCACTGGCGCAAGGACCTGGAGACCCCAAGGGGCCCCGCCCTGCCCTCTCGTCCGGATGCGGTTCTCATCGCCCAAGCCACCCAGGGACTCGACCTGAAACCCCTGGGCGCACCCTGCATTCTCGAGCCCTACCACTGGGGGCTCCAACTCTTCAAGGCGAGTGGATCCGTCCGGCCTCGTGGATGACGCGGCCCCTCCCCGCTGGGTCGAGGTCCGAGAACACCAACCTGGTGCCCACCTTCACTCCGGACGGTGCCTAAGCCGCTCCCTCAGGGCCGTGGCCTCAGGTCTTCGGTCCATCCGCTCCAGGAGACCCGCCAACCGCGCCATCGCTTCGGGGTTGAGGGGCTCGAGGTCCAGGGACTTTCGGTAATAGCGTTCCGCGACGTCCAGCCTCCCCGCGTCCCGGTGGCGGTCCCCAATGAGCAGGCCCATGGGGGCGTACCAGGGCCGCATGCGCACCGCCTCCTGGGCATAGCGCCGCCCCATGGCTTCAAACCCGGCTTCCAGGGCCGCGAGCCCCTCGGCGGGATGGCCGGAGAGCTCCTCCAACTCGCCGATGTTGATGTGGGGCCCCCAGGCATCGGGATCCAGCGCCAGGGCTTCGCGGTACGCCGCCAGCGCGCGGGGAAAATCCCCCATGGCGCTCCGAACGAATCCCAGTGCCTTGTGCGCCTCGGCGTGTCGAGGGGTGAGGGCCACGGCCTGCCGGGCGTGAAGGTCCGCCAGGGCCAGGGTCTCCCTGGCCCAGGGGGTGCGTGTGATGCCTGCCTTCAGGGCATCCCCCAGCCGGGTGAAGGTGCCATGGGGAACCCCCGGGGGCCAACGCACCACCCGCTGGACAAGGGCATTGGCCATCCCAGCGTGGGCTGCGCCATGGTCCGGGACCTGACGCAGGACCCGCTGGTAGAGCTCCAGGGCCGTTTCGTTGTCGGTATGCGTGTACTGGAAATAGGCATCGTGGGCGCGTTCGGTGATCACCGTCGCTTCCGGGGGCTGCCTCCGCTGCCTCCCCGTCAGAACCACCAAGGCCCCCGTAAGGACCATCAGCCCCAGGATCCACCGCCAGGGTGCACCGGGCGGGGTCGGCCCTGGCGGTGGGGGGGGATCGGTCGGAGACATCACCAGGCGGTAGCCGCGCTTGGGCACGGTCTCGATGAAACGGGGCGCCTTGGCGTCATCGCCCAGGGCCTTGCGGAGCTTGAAGACCGCCCGAGCCAGGGCATCCTCCGTCACCACCACCCCCGGCCAGAGTCGCCCCAGGATGTCCTCCCGGGTGAGCACCACGCCAGGCCGTTCCCCCAGGAGGAAGAGCAGGTCCATGACCCGGGGCTCCAGGCGCTCCACCCCCTTGGGACCCCGGAGTTCTCCCGTGGAGCGGCGGGCTTCCCAGTCCCCCAACACGAGCAGATCCGCCTCGACCGACTCCATTACTGGATTGAATTGATTGGATTTATCCATTGGGAGAATTTGGTCATGTATCCGGGAGCGAAGGTTCATGGCATTCGGCCTGCGCCGAAGTATTCCCTGAGGATGACCCCCGATGCGGTCATTTCCCAAGGGAGAATGCAGCCATGCCCCTTCGACGCCTCATCCCCCTCACCTGCCTGATGGTGGTGCTCCAGGGGGCACCCCCAGAAACCAAGCTCACCCCCAGGGTGCTGCAGGCGGAGCTTCGAGATCTCTACACCCTGCTCCAGGCCTCCCACGCGAATCTATTTGCCCGCCGGGACAAGGCCGCCTACGACCAGCTATTCCAACGGATGCACGCAGGATTCACGCGGTCTCTTACCCGCGCCCAGGCCAGGGATGCCTTTCAGCGCTTCACGGCCTACGGCCGGGTCGCCCATGCCCGGATCGAGGAACCGGACGCCGAGGCTGAAGCCTTCGCGAAAGGGGGTGGGAAGTTCTTCCCCTTGGACCTCAAGATCCTCGAAGGCCGGGCCTACGTGGCGGCCAACTTCAGCGGCACCCCGGGACTGGCCCCCGGCGATGAGGTTCTGAGCCTTCAGGGTGAGTCCATGCAGAGGGTGCTGGCGTCCTTCAGGCAGTATGTCTCCGCGGACACGGATCGCCTGCTCCATGCCCAGGCGGAAAACGACCTTCCGCGACTGGTCTGGAAGCGCTTCGGCCCCCGAAGCCAGTTCAGCCTCACCCTGAGGCGGGCCGATGGCACCCGGGTCCACCTTCGGATTCCCGCCAGGTCCAGGGCCGAACGCAGGAACGCGGCCAAGGCTCAACCCCAGGTCCTCGACCTGGATTGGCTGGCCCGCGAAGCGAAGGTGCTGCCCGGTGGGGTGGCCTACCTCCGCCCGGGTCTCTTCATGAACCTGTCGGACCAACCCGAGGCGCAGTGGGATGCCACCGCGTTCCAGGCCTTCCTGGACGAGGCCTTTGGACGCTTTCTGCGGGAAGGATGCACCCAGCTCCTCATCGACCTGCGCAACAACTTCGGGGGTGATGAGAGCTTCAGCACCCCCATGGTGGCCTGGTTCGCCACCCAGCCCTTCCGCTTCACCTCCGATTTCCGCCTGAAGGTCAGCGTCTCCTCCACGGCCTGCAATGCCGCCCGTCTGCCCCACATGCCCAAAGGCTCCATCTGCCACCGCTATGCCGAGGCCTATGCCCTTCACCAGCCCGGCGAGACCTTCAGCTTTCCCATGCCCGTGGCGCAACCCAGGAACGGCCCCCGATTCCAGGGAAGGGTCTTCGTTCTCATCAACCGGCACTCCTATTCGAACGCCGCCAGCGTCGCGGCCTTGGCCCAGGATCATGGGTTCGCGACCCTCCTGGGGGAGGAGACCTCCGATCTGGCGACCACGTATGGGGCCATGGAGCACTTCATCCTTCCCCGCACAGGCTTCAAGGTGGGCTATCCCAAGGCCCACATCATCCGCCCCAGCGGCGACCTTGCGCCCCGGGGCGTCGTGCCCGACATCCCCCTTCCGACGCCGGTGGTGGAAGGCCCGGGGGATCCGGTGCTGCAGCGCGCGCTGGAAGTGATCCGGCGGGGAACCGCGAACCCGCAAGCGTCCTCACACTTCCAGCGCCTCCCCCAGGGCGGGCCAGGCGGTGGGATGCCCCTGGGCCTCCAGGGCCTCGGCCAGGGCCTTGCTGCAGCCCGGGTCCCCATGGACCAGCACCGTTCGCTCCGGCTTCCCGGCCCCTTGGTGCCAGGCCAGGAGCTGGGCGTGGTCGGCGTGACCGCTGAACCCGTTCAGGGTGGCGATGCGGCAGTGGACGGGGATGTCCTGGCCGAAGAGGCGCAGGAACGTCTCCCCGTCGATGAGGCGCCGGGCGGGGGTTCCCGCGGCGGCATAGCCCACGAAGAGCAGGGTGCAGTCGGGCCGAGGGAGGATGCGGGTGAGGTGATGCCGGGCCCGGCCGCCCGTGAGCATGCCGTTCCCCGCCAGGATCACGGCGCCACCACGCACGTCATTGATGGCCTTGGAGGCGGCCCGGTCCGAGGCCAGGACCAGGCCCGGGAAGTCCAGGGGCTCCCGGTCCTTCAGCACCGCCAGGGTCTCCGCATCGAAGCACTCCCCATGGCGTTCGAAGATGGCCGTTGCCTGCACCGCCATGGGGGAATCCAGGAAGACCCGGAGGGGCCGGGGAATGTGGCCCTGCTCCAGGCCTTCCCGAAGGGCGTAGAGCACCTCCTGGGACCGCTCCAGGGCGAAGGTGGGGATGAGCACGTTCCCCCCCGCCCCCAGACTTTCCCGGAGCAGCTGGTAGAGCTCCTGAAGGGTGGCCTCCATGCCGCGGTGGCTCCGTCCCCCGTAGGTGCTCTCCATCACCACCAGGTCGCAGGGGGGGCAGGGCTCGGGGTCCCGGATGATGGGATGGGCCGGGCTTCCGATATCCCCGGAGAAAACAATGCGCCGGGTTGCTCCGTTCTGGGTGGCCCGAAACAGTAGCGAGGCCGACCCCAGGATGTGGCCCGCGTCCGTGAGTTCCACCGTGAGTCCAACCCCCAGGTCCAGGGGCGTGTGGTAGGGCACGGCCCCCTCGAACTGCAGGCAGGCGGCCTCCACATCCTCCTCGGTGATCAGGGCCTCGTCGTCCAGATCCTCCCAGGCCTTGCCCTTGGCCTTGCGCCGCTGGGTGCGCCGCGCCTCCTCCTCCTGGAGCCGGGCGGAATCCAGGAGCACCAGCCGGGCCAGTTCCTTCGTCGCCCCCGTGGCGTAGATGGGTCCCCGGAAACCCTCCTTCACCAGCCGGGGCAGGCGCCCCACATGGTCCAGGTGGGCGTGGGTGAGCACCACGGCATCCAGGCCGGAAGGCTCGAACCCGAAGGGACGCTCGTTCTCCTCGCGGAGCTGGCGACTGCCCTGGA
>CAZPUI010000458.1:0-4714 GCA_964589695.1 uncultured Solibacteraceae bacterium
ACCTCCAAAAGCAGCTCTGGTTTCAACCTGGCCCTGCTGGGGGCGAGCGTGGCACCCGCCAGGGCCACGATCAGCGGTCCCACAGGGCAGGTCCTACGGGAGTTGACACCCCTGACCAATGCCGGTGTCCTTCGGGTCCAGCAGGCCCTGGATGGCCGTGGCAGCTATGTGGGTGCTTTGGGGACTTTCCTCACCCAGGCTGGCTCCAAGGGACGCACCGCCACGGTGCTGGCGACGGACGCGGTTTGGAAGAGCCGGGACCGCGGTTTCACCCTGGAGGGTACGGTGGCCCGCAGCCAAGCCGGTGCCCCGGACAGCCGCCAGTAGGGACACCGGCTGTACCTCGGCCTCAACCGAACATGGCGCTCCGGGTGGAACCTCTCCATGTCCGGGGGCGAGGCCTCCCGGACCTTCAACCCCAATGACCTTGGGTACTTGACCCGGGCGGACGAGCGCCGCTGGGGGCTGGGTTTCGGTCGTACTTTTGATGCAACCTGGAGCATTTTCCGCAATTGGAAGTGGAGCGCCAGCACCGGTGAAACCATGGACCAGGCGGGGAAGCGCATTGGACGGAACCTGGGTTTCAGCCTGAACACCGATACCCTCTGGTCCTGGGCCATCTGGCTCAATGGGGGCGCCAGCCTGCCCGTGTACGACGACCGGGAACTGAGGACCTTTTCGGATCCCGTAAAAAAATACCTGCGTACCACCCGGGTGCCCTACCTGAACTTCGGCTGGGACACCGCGGGCAACCAGCCCTGGTACGTCCGAATTGACCTGCGCCAGGAGTGGCAGGAGGGTGGCAATTCCTACGATCTCAAACTGTCCCAGACCATCAAGCTGGGGCATGCCACCGAACTGCAGCTCGAGTCCAGCTCCACCCGGGACGCCGGAGAACGGAAGTACTTCACGAACCAGGACGGCGTGCCCTTGGTGGCGCTGCGCAAACTGGGACAATTCAACCAGACCTTCAGGATCAGCCACGCCTTCACGCCCCAGTTGACCCTCCAGGCCTTCAGCCAGTGGTTGGTGGGCAATTGGAACTACCGGGATTTCAAGGCCTACGCTTCCGATGACCTCCTGCGCCCCGTGGCACCCAAAGGCAGCACCTCCGCCAGCGGTCGCTACTGGAACGTGAACCTCATCGGCCGGTGGGAATTCAAACCCGGCAGCACCTGCTTCCTGGTCTACACCCATGGCGTGAACACCGACCAGCTGGTGAACACCCACGGAACCGTCAGCCCCCGCAGGGACCTGCCCATCCTCTCCAGCCTGCCTTCGGACGATGTGCTGCAGGTGAAGTTCAGCTACCTGTTCCGCTGACCCCCACGTTCATCCCCGATCCTGGGCCTCAAGCCCTTTCCGCGTCCATGAGCGCCTTGAGCCCCACGGGAAAAAGGGGTTCACAGAGGTCCCGCACCGCCTGGGCATACTGCTGGATTTCCCACTGGGCATGGCTGTCCAGGCGCAGGTGGAGGAAATGCCCCACGGCCTGGAGACTGGCGGTCCAGTAGACCTCGGAATAGAGCGCCAGGGGAAGCACGCACCGGGCCTGCTCGCGGCACACCCCCAGCTCGATCATGCGTTTGTACTGGGCCACACTGCCCCGACAGGCCGCCAGGTAGGCCTCCAGAGCCTCCGCCCGATGCGCCTCTGGGATCGCGCCTTCGGACCCCTGTTTATTCACCTTGGCCTGCTGACGAAAGGTCTCGGGCACGAAGAATTCGTCCTGGGGAAACTCCACGTAGCGCCCACTGATCTCATTGAAATCACTGGCGATGCGATGTTTCATCCACTGGCGGAAGACAAAAATGGGGGCCTTCACATGGAAGGTCAGGTAGGCATGCCGAAAGGGCGCCGTATGCTCGTGTTCCGCGAGGTACTGGACCAGTTCGGCATCCTTGGGATCGAAGACCTCCTTGCGCTTGCCGAAGCTCACCCGGGCGGCGTTCACCACCGTCAGGTCCGTCCCCATGTGGTCCACCAACCGCACAAACCCGCGGTCCAGCACCGAAACTTCCCCTTGGGACATGGTGGCCTCCTAGGCTCCGAGGTGTTTCAGGGCTTCCTGGAGGCAGGCCTCCCAGGTCTCGTCCGAAGTCTCCACCAGAAGGAATTCCACCGCATGTCCGGCGGGCCGGGCCTCGGGGTGGGCCGACCAGGCCTTGAAGAGGGCGTCCAGATCGGTGGAATCCAGCTTGTTGGAACGGTACTTGTGGCTCTTCCGCGTCCGATCCGTGTCGGGCCCCCGCATGGCCAGACCCGTGCGCGGGTCCGCATGGAAGCCGAAGGCCTGGACCCAGACGGAACCGATGAGCTGGTTGAAGTGCAGATAGAACCCGTGGTTGGAGCGGGTGAGGCTCAGCGAGCGCTTGGGTCCCTGCCAGCGGGCGATCCAGCGTCGCACCAGCGCCTCGGCCCTCGCCTTCTCCGATGGATGCCTGAGGCCGCGATGGGAGGCCAGGGCAAAGGTCTCGATGATCTCTTGAAGGTCGTCTTGGATAAAAGCCTCCCCGTGGCTAATAACTTAACCTCGCCCTGGGCGCACCCGAAAGAGAAAGAGCACCCCGCACCCGGGAGCCCCTCTGACACCCGTCCCGTCCCACCCCATGCCCTATGACGAGATCCCCTCCCGGCGCAGGGAGGAATTGGTCTGGGTCATCTTCCAATTCGCGTTGGCAGGGGTGGGTTGGCTGGTGCTCACCCGTCTCCTCCTGGATCCCGCCTCGACCAGGATGCTGCTGGGCCTCGACGTACTGGGGATCGCCCTTTTCTCGGTGGCCGTCTTTTTCTACCTGCGCAGAATCCAGGTTCGGCTTTCCGACTACATGCGCCAAGTGCGGGAGGTCTCCAGGGAAACCAAGGAATACCTCGAGGAGTTCTTCGACGAGTTGCCTGCGGGCGCCATGATCCTCAACCCCTCGGGAAAGGTCCTCCACTGCAACCGCAAGGCCGTGGTCATGCTGGGCCTGCCGGAAGCCACCATCCTGGCCACGAATTGGACCCACCCGGAATTCCCCATCCTGAAGGCCGATGGCAACGAAATCCCCCTGGACCAGTTGCCCATGAACCTGGTGCTGGCCACCCGCATGCGGGTGACCGAGGTGATCATGGGGATCGAGGGGCTCACGGGGGATTGGTCCTGGGTTTCCACCACCGCCGAACCCCGCTTCGAGAAGGATGGCACCCTCCGGGACATCATCTTCGTACTGGAGGATGTGACCCGCCGTCGGGCCGTGGAGACCGAACTCACCCTCCAGACCTTCCGGGATCGCCTCACGGGACTCCCCAATCGGGTGCTTTTCATGGAGCGGCTCAACCAGGCCCTCCTGCGCCTTGAGCGCCGCAAGATGTCCGTGGCCCTCCTCTTCCTGGACCTGGACCGCTTCAAGATCGTCAACGACAGCCTGAGCCACGACCTGGGGGATCAGCTCCTGGCCCAGGTGGCCAAACGGATCCGTGCATGCCTTCGCCCCGAGGACACCGTGGCCCGCCTGGGGGGCGACGAGTTCATCGTGCTCCTGGAAGAGGTTCCCTCCTCCGCAGACGCCATGCGGGTGGCGGATCGCATCACCAAGAGTTTCGAGGAGGTCTTCCGCCTCGGCAACCAGGAGATCTTCACCACCTGCAGCATGGGCCTGGCCATCACCGAGGATCCCGAAACCCCTCCCTCCGCCCTGCTGAGGGATGTGGAAGTGGCCATGTACCGCGCCAAGGCAAAGGGGGAGGGCGCGCTGGAGATGTTCGACCCCAGCATGAACGAAATGGCGCTGTACCGGCTCCAGATCGAAGCGGAACTGCGGCGGGCCCTGGAGCGCAACGAGTTCATGCTCTTCTACCAGCCCGTCGTCGGCCTCAAAACGGGCAAGATCGAAGGCTGGGAAGCCCTCATCCGCTGGAAGCATCCCGAGCGGGGCATGGTGCCCCCCCTGGATTTCATCAGCCTCGCGGAGGAAAACGGGCTCATCGTCCCCATCGGGAAGTGGGTGCTCACCGAGGCCTGTCGGCAGGCCGCGGAATGGGGCGCCCGCTACGAATCCGATCCCCCCAGGCTCATGAACGTCAATATCTCCGGTCGCCAGTTCCAGAACAAGGACCTCATCGACACGGTCACCGATGCCCTGGATGCCCACCGCTTCGCCCCCCGGCACCTCAAGCTGGAGATCACCGAAAGCGTCATGATGCGGGATCCCATGGCCTCGCTGGAGGCCATGAAGGTCTTCCGCAGCCTCAACATCCACCTGGTGATCGATGATTTCGGCACAGGCTACAGCTCCCTGAGCTACCTGCGCCGCTTCCCCGTGGACACCCTCAAGGTGGACAAATCCTTCGTGGATGGTCTGGGCAAGGATCCCGAATCCACCGCCATCGTGCAGGCCATCATTTCCCTGGCCAAATCCCTGGGCATGCGGGTCACGGCGGAGGGCATCGAGACCCAGGAGCAGCTGGAGCACCTCCGTGCCATGGACTGCGACCAGGGCCAGGGCTACCTCTTCAGCCGCCCCCTGCCCTCGCCGGACGCAGAATTGCTCCTTTCACGAGATCCCGTGTGGTGACTTTCCAGGTGAGCCCTGGTAGAACTGATCCACTCCATCCCAGAGGTTCCCGTGGTCAAGATTGATATTGCCAATTCCCTGATGAAGACCCTTCCCGTGTCCAAGGCCACGGCCCTCCAGGTGGTGGATCTGCTCACGGAACGCATGAAGAATGCCCT